>JAFATP010000052.1 GCA_019243895.1 Alphaproteobacteria bacterium | reverse complement strand
GCCGGTGCAGAAACGATTGCCGCGCATACATGCTGCGAAGGATGGCCATGGCCGTCAGGCACGCCAGCCCCAGGGCAAGATGAGCGGCCTGCGGCGTCAGCGTCATATCTGCGGCGCCTCCTCCTCCGCCACTTCGCCCATCGCCTCACCGATGCGCACCACGGAGACCACTTTCTCTCCCTCGGCGGTTTTGAGGATGGTCACGCCCTGGGTGTTGCGGCCCGCCACGCGGATGTCGGAAACCGGCGTGCGGATCACCGTGGCGCGGTCGGTCATCAGCATCGCCTGGTCGGTGTGGTCCACCGGGAAGCTTGCCACCACGCAGCCGTTGCGCGGGCTGGTGAGAATGTTGACGATGCCGGAGCCGCCGCGGCCGGTGGTGCGGTATTCATACGCCGAGCTGCGCTTGCCGTAGCCGTTTTCCGTCACCGTGAGAATGAATTCCTCCGCCTGCTCCAGCGCGGCGAACCGTTCCGGCGAGAGCGTGATTTCACGTACCGCCTCTTCTTCCGGCGCCGGCTTTGCCGCCGCATCGGCTTCTTCTTCCCCGGCGCGTTTGCGCTTCAAATAAGCCGCGCGCTCCTCAGCGCTGGCGGCAATGCCGTGCAGCACGGAGAGCGAAACCACCGCGTCATTGGAGCTCAGCCGCATGCCGCGCACGCCGTCAGAGGTGCGGCTTTTGAACACGCGCACTTCCGCCACCGGGAAGCGGATGCACTTGCCCTGGCGCGAGGAAAGCAGCACGTGATCGGCCTCGCGGCACGGCAGCACGCCGATCAGCCGGTCGCCTTCCTCCAGGCGGATGGCGATCTTGCCGGAGGAGCGAATATCGTGGAAATCGGAAAGGTCGTTGCGGCGCACGTTGCCCTTGGCGGTGGAAAAGAAAATATGCATGTCGTCCCACGTGCTTTCGTCTTCGGGCAGGGGCATGAAGGTGGTGATGGTTTCGCCCTCCGCCAGCGGGAACAGGTTCACCAGCGCCTTGCCACGGGTGTTGGCGGCGCCCACCGGCAGCCGATACACTTTCAGCTTATACACCTTCCCCGCCGAGGAGAAGAACAGCACCGGCGTGTGCGTGTTCACCACCAGCAGCTCCACCGTCATGTCCTCGTCGCGCATCTGCATGGCGCTCTTGCCCTTGCCGCCGCGGCGCTGCGCGCGGTAGGCCGAAAGAGGCGTGCGCTTGATGTAGCCGCCATGCGTCACCGTCACCACCATGTCCTCGCGCTGGATCAGGTCTTCCATGTCGTGCTCGAATTCGGAAGCTTCGATCACGGTGCGGCGCTTTACCGCGAACTGCTCCCGGGCCGCAAGCAGTTCCGTTCTCAGAATGCCGATCATCTTGCCGCGGTCGCTCAAAATGGAGAGATATTCGCCGATCTCGGCGGCCAGCTCTCCCATCTCGCTGTCGATTTTCTCACGCTCCAGCCCCGTCAGCCGCGCCAGGCGCAATTCGAGAATGGCGCGCGCCTGCGCCTCGGTAAACTGGATGCGTCCGCGCTCCACGCGGTTGCCCGCGTCATCCACCAGTTGCAGCAGCGGCACCACGTCGCCGGCATTCCAGTCGCGGCGCATCAGCTCCTCGCGCGCCACGTCCGGGTTCGGCGCCGAGCGGATCACCTGAATCACCTCATCGATATTGGCCACCGCGATGGCCAGTCCGATCAGCACGTGGGCGCGGTCACGCGCCTTGCCGAGCAGGAAGTTGCTGCGCCGGGTGATCACCTCCTCGCGGAAGGCGATAAATGCCTGCAACACCTCTTTCAGGTTCATCAGCTTCGGCCTGCCCTGGTCCAGCGCCAGCATGTTCACGCCGAAGCTGGTTTGCAGGGGCGTGGCGGCGAACAGCTGGTTCAGCACCACTTCCGGCACGGCGTCTTTTTTGATCTCCACCACCACGCGGATGCCCTGCTTGTCGGATTCGTCACGCAAATCGCCGATGCCTTCCAGCTTCTTCTCCCGCACCAGCTCGCCGATGCGCTCGATGGTGCGCGCCTTGTTCACCTGGTAAGGGAATTCTGTGATGATGATGGCGAATTTGCCTGGGCGTATTTCCTCGATCTCCGTCTTGGCGCGGATAAGCACGCTGCCGCGCCCGGTATGCATGGCCGCATGCGCGCCGGAGCGGCCCAGGATGATGCCGCCGGTGGGAAAGTCCGGCGCGGGGCAGACCGTCATTAATTCGTCGATGGTGGCGTGCGGATTGTCGATCAGCATGCAGCAGGCGTCGATCACCTCGCCGATATTGTGCGTGGGAATATTGGTAGCCATGCCCACCGCGATGCCGCTGGCGCCGTTGACCAGCAGGTTCGGATAAGACGCGGGCAGCACCATCGGCTCCTGCTCGGTGCCGTCGTAATTGTCCTGGAAATCGATGGTGTTCTTGTCGATGTCCGCCAACAGCGCCGATGCCGCCTTCGCCAGGCGGGATTCGGTATAGCGCATCGCCGCCGCCGCGTCGCCGTCCATGGAGCCGAAATTGCCCTGGCCGTCGATCAGCATCAGGCTCATGGAAAACGGCTGGGCCATGCGCACCAGCGCGTCGTAAATCGCGGCATCTCCGTGCGGATGGTATTTACCCATCACCTCGCCGACGATGCGCGCGGACTTGCGGTAAGGCTTGTTATAATCATTGCCGGTTTCATGCATGGCATACAGGATGCGGCGGTGCACCGGCTTCAATCCGTCGCGCGCGTCCGGAATGGCGCGGGAAACGATCACGCTCATGGCGTAATCGAGATAAGATTTGCGCATCTCCTCTTCTAAGGAGACGGGAATCAGTTCGGGAGACATCATGCCTTAGGATATTGGGGTTCGGATTGATAAAATAGGATATTTCGACGCAATACAAGGATATTTTAACAAAACTGTAACTTGATGAATGGGCTGTACTATCGGATTGTGTATAGTATTATTAACTATTACCCGAAAGTAGATTATGACGAAATCCCGGAAGCCGCACGCGGAAGACATTGCTGCGCTTAACGAACAAAAAATTAGTTACGGTACCGCATTAAAATCCGTGTTGGATAAGTATGGGATTACGGTTGATGAATTGGCGAAAGAACTGCGCAACTCCCGAATCAATTTCAAAAAAATAGTAGACTCATATGAAAAAAATAAGCGCCATTACGCCAAAGGATGGAAAAAGTTAGGCAAGCCGCAATTCGAGGCGATGATTCAGCAACTCGGCGCCCTTACGCCGAACGCTATTCAACAGATTCTGGAAGGATCGTATGATTTCACGCCCATTTTGAAAACGTTCCATTCAGGAGAGATTATTCACTATTATCCTACGGAGCAGTATCTACCCAATCTGTTAACTCCCGCGGACACAAAACCGACAAAAAAACCTTCCTCTTTCTGGCGGGCGATGGATGCCGTTTTGCTAATCACCGTATTCCGCCTTGCGGTTGCCCACTCGGAAGGACAGGAAGAAGCTGAAAA
>JAFATP010000249.1 GCA_019243895.1 Alphaproteobacteria bacterium | reverse complement strand
CAGCGGAATCTCCCATAAAAAATTCCGGGTTTTCTTTCTCAAACGTTGTTCTCTCTTCCACGGTCTGAGCTGTTGTAAGAAAAAGTGATTTCATTTCTTTTCTGATTAACTCATGCCACTTATCGTTGTCCGGAAAACCCTTGAACTGATCTTCTTTCCACTGCTCTTTACTTAGCTTTCCGATTTCCTGAATTATCCTATCGGCGAATTCATCGGCTTTTTCCTCTCTATCGTGCGGGTGAAGCGATGGATTATTCAGGTCGTTCTCAAATTCAACGCCAACGTTCCTCACAATTTGCCGTAATTCCGCCACTTGCCGATCATTCGGCGCATAGCCTTTATCCTGCGCGTCCTGAATGCTGCGTATGCCCTTAAACTTAGCAAACCAGGATCCGTTTATCTCGCTTTCAGCTTCCGCTTTATAATCCTTTATGTAATCTTCAAAGACACCCATCATAACATCTATGGCGCTCATGCTAAGCCTCCGTAGTGTATGGCAGGAAGCGGGCGCGCCTGGTGGAATAGGATTTGATCAGCATAATAATTAGCAGATAGGTGATGTAAGAGTAAGCTGGCCGGAAATTGGCATGTTTCACGATTTTAGCCTATCTGGCGAGATAATACCCCAAATATTCCTTCACGCCTTCCTTCAGCGGGGTGAAGGGGGCAATGTAACCGGCGTCGCGCAGGCGGCCCATGCGGGCTTCGGTGAAATACTGATAATTGGGGGCAATGGTTTCCGGCATATCCACGAAATGCACGCGCGGCTCCCGCCCGAGCGCCGCGAACACGGCGTGCGCCATCGCCAGGAAAGTGCAGGCGTTGCCGGTGCCGAGATTGAACAGGCCCGAAACGTTCTCATGCTCCAGCAGCCACAGCATCACGGCGACGCAGTCTTTCACATAGATCACGTCGCGCAGCTGTTCGCCGTCGGCATAATTGGGGTGCTGGGAGCGGAACAGGCGCACGCTGCCGGTGTGCACCGCCTGCTCGATCATCTGGCCGATAACGCTGCGCTGCACATGCTTGTGCTCCTCATGCGGGCCGTAAGCATTGAACAGCTTCAGGCCGGCCCATTGCGGAGGCGCCGCGTCGCCCGCCGCCACGCATTGCGCCACGTGCAGATCAAACAGGTGCTTGCTCCAGCCATGCGGGCTCAGCGGCCTCAGCCGCAGCATCGACGGCAGCGACAGGTCATCGTCGAAACCGTGCTCGCCGGCGCCGTAAGTGGCGTAGGAGGAAAGATAAAAAAAGCGGATGCCGCGATCGCTGCAAAAGCGCCACAGCATCAGCGGCAGGCGGTAATTCTGTTCCAGCTGCAATCCCGCATCGTCTTCCGTGGTGGAGGAGATGCCGCCGAGATGGAAGATCGCCTCCAGCTCCTGATGATTTTCCCCTAGCCACGCCGGCAATGCCTGCGGAGCGATCAGCTCCCACACCGGCACCCCGATCAGGTTGCGCCATTTCTCGTCCGGCCCGAAGCGCTCGCACACCACGATGCGGTGATCGCCGCTTGCCGCCAACCCCTCCACCATGTTGGAGCCGATGAACCCGCCGCCGCCGATAACAAGAATCAATGCCATAGGCTTCATTCTACCACCGGCATATTTAACAAGACCTTTCCATTCACGATATTATTGCCTCTTCGCGCCGGCGGGTGTAGGCATGACGGATGCAGAAAGACAGCAAGCTCTTTGACGATCTGGCGCGGCTGGCCTCCGGCGCCGCGGGGGGCTTTGCCGACATCACCCGCGAGCTTCAGGGGATGGTGCATACCTGGGTGGAAAAGCGTTTGGCAGCCATGAAGCTGGTCACCAGGGAGGAGTTCGAGACGGTGCGGCTGATGGCCGCTAACGCCCGGGAGGAGAATGAAAAACTTGCCGAGCGCATCCGAAAATTAGAGAATAATCTTAAATGAAGCAACTATAGGTTGCATCCATTTTCTTATTCCCCATCGTCTTGATTTACTTAAAATTGTCTTAAATATCGCCGGCATTCTAGCAATAGGACTGGCTTTCCAGGACGCGCCATGGCAGGATGGCAATCGCGGTGAGGCA
>JAFATP010000206.1 GCA_019243895.1 Alphaproteobacteria bacterium | reverse complement strand
TCCTGGGCATCTACACCGTGTTTGAAGCGGTGATATAGATTATCGTATGTTGCCTGCGTGAACTCCACCCGCGTTCCCAGCAGCCGGTTCAGCCAGGAAAATACCGGCTGCATGTCGTTCCAGTCATAGCCGTAGCAGCGTTTCGCGCCGCGCAGCGCCATGTTGAAGAGGTTCAGGCCGGTGTTACAGCCGATTTCCCCCACGGTGAGATTGGCGATATCCGGGTTGCGGTTGCAAATCTGGTCCGAAATATAAGTATATATTGAACGGTATTCCTGGTTGCGTTGGCGGAACACCGCCAGATCCTCCGGCTGCTTGCCCTGGTCTGCGTCATGGTGCGGCGCGTACACATTATAATCCCATATCTGCGTGACTCCCTGATACTCATCATGCAGGTTCTGGCCTTCTCCCACTTCCACGTCATCGGCGAGGATGAAGGGCTGATAGAAAAGATGCTTGCTGCGGATTAATGCGATGCCCTGGGCAAGCTGCTTGGGGGTTTGGATGTAAGGCCGTAAATCCATATCCGTCTCCTTTTTATCATCCGGAAAATCCGACGGCCGCAACAGATAGCATTTCATCTGTGCTGCTACCAGTAAAGATCACTCTCCTCCTCTTCTCTTTTCCGCTCTTTCGGCGTTAGTTTCGCCCTGCGGCGGAATTCCCTTACGTCAAGCAGCAAGATCGCGGCGGCAAAGGCCACAGAAATAATAATGGTGCTCAGCATAAATCCCCGCCGAAAAACTTACCACCATGCGTCGCATGGCGGCGGGGAGTTCAGAATACCCACTCATAGGAAGGTACGCGATGGCCTTTAGCCTTTCGGCCTGTTGTATACGCCAACGCCTCCCCACCCAGATGGACAGGGAGTGCGAAACGGTCACACCAACCGCTATGAGTGCAGGGTTCTGACGCCCCGGACAGCTTACAGGCCATCCGTTGTAATGCTATAAGTACAGCTAGGGGGCTTGTCTATAGAAAAATTGCGCGGTGCGCCACATCAAGGATAAGTGACCCGATCGGATGTCCGGACGTTCACGATTATGCCGCCTGCTCCGGCAGATGCGCCTTTTCCGTGAAGGCGTTATAGCGCTTGGCCGCCTCATTTTTATGGCGCAGATACCACTCTACCGTTTCCCGGATGCCATCCTCAATGGAAATCTCGCAGCGGAAGCCATAGCCCTCGGCGCGCTTCATGTCCATCAGGCGCTTGGCGTCGCCCGCGGGCTTATCCTTATCCCACACGATGGGTACCGGCCCGCCCGGCACGCCCGCCGCCACGATCTCGGCGATGCGGCGAATGGTGACGCCGCTGCCTGAGCCGAGATTGATCGGCTGGTTGATGCCCTTCTCCACCGCCAGCATCATGCCGCGCGCCACGTCGCGCGCGTGGATGAAGTCGCGCACCGGCGAGCCGTCGCCCCACACCGTCAGCGGGTTTTCCCCGTCCACGGCGCGGCGGATCAACGAAGGGATCACCATGGCGTTCTCGGCGTCGAAATTATCGTACGGCCCGTAAACGTTGGCCGGGCGCACGATGGAGATTTTATCCCAGCCGTATTCGATTTTATAAGCTTCCGCCTGCAGCTCTCCCATGCGCTTGGCCCAGCCGGCGAAGCGGTCATTGGGCGAGGGAAAGGTTTTCCACACGTCATCCTCATAGAACACTTCGGCCGGGCTGTAAACGCCGACTGAGCTGGTGAATAAGAACCGCTCCGCGCCGCTTCTGCGCGCCGCTTCCATCATGTTGATGGAAAACTGGATGGTGGGCACGAAGAAGCTGGCCGGGCGCCTGGCTGTCATCGCGGGAGATCCCTTCACGCCCGCCAGCTGGAATACGATCTCCTGGTTCCTGCACGCCTCCATGCAGGACGCGAATTCACGCAGATCCGCCTTCAGGAACGTGCAGCCTTCCGGCGCGCGCGAGGGGTCGTCCAGCGACACCACCGTCACTTCGGCGCCTTTTTCCAGCAGCATCTCCACCAGCGGGCGGCCGATCAGCCCGGTGCCGCCGGTGACGAGAATATTTTTTCCTTTGAAGAACGACATTCGCTATCCCTTCTAAATTTTTATGCTGCCTTGAGCGCCTTGAACGCCAATGTCTGCGGGTCCACATGGTCGCGCCACCAGGCGATGGTGTGGCGGATGCCCGCATCCAGACTCACCTTCGGTTGCCAGCCCAGCTCTTCTCCGGCGCGCGCGCAGTCAAGGAACAGGCTGGTCTTGATGGTGGGCTGCGACAGATCATGCTCGATGGCGAGCGTCTTGCCAGAGGCCTCAACGATTTTCTGCACCAGCGCCTTAATGGAGATAGCCTGCCCTAACCCGCAATTATACAGGCGGAATTTTTCCGGCTGCTTGGCGATGGCCGCTTCCACGAACGCCGTCAGGTCATCCACGTGCAGCAGATCGCGCTCCTCCTCGCCGGTGCCCCATACCACCACCTTGTCTTTCGCCGTCATTACCTTGGTGACGGTGGCGCCGAACACATGGCTGCGCTCCAGGTCGAACTTGTCATACGGGCCATAAATGTTGCTGTGGCGGATGGCGGTGAACTTGGTGTCGGAGATGCCGGCGAAAAACTCGCACATCTTTTCCACGTAAAGCTTGGTGTGGCCGACGCCGAAATAGCGCGGGTGCAACGGGCGGTTGGCATCGAAATCCTCTTCCGTCAGCGCGGCATCGCTGGAGGGATACATCACCGTGCAGCTGAAAAAGACCACGTGCTTCACCTTGGCGGCGAAGGCAGCGCGGAACAGGTAGGAATTCATCACCGCGTTATCGGTAACGTGAAGATAAGGCCGGCTGACGATATCTTTGGCGCCCGAGGTGGTGGCCGCCGCCTGGATGATGATATCCATGCCTTGCGTCAGCGCCTCCACCGCCTCCGGCTGGCGCAGGTCGGCGCGGTGCCACACGGCGTCCGCCAGCGCATATTCCGGGCGATTGAAGCGCACGGCATGCACCTCATACTGCCCGCTGCGCACGAATGCCTCGGCCATATTACGGCCGACGAACCCGGTGGCGCCGCAGATGAGGACTTTCTGTTTCATGAAGCGTTCCTGCGAAGGTTGCGTGAATGTCCATGCCGTTGTAAATAAGGATTTCCCTGGAATCAATCTTATTTCATGGCGCATTCACCGATCATCACCCTAATTACCCCGGTGTTTAACGCCGCCGCAACCATTGAAAAAACCTTTCAATCGGTGCAGGCGCAAACCTATCCGTACATCGATTATATTGTGGTAGACGGCGGCTCAACCGATGGCACGGTAGAAATTATTGAGCGATATCGCGGCATTATACGTTATTTTCATTCGCGCCCGGACCGTGGGCCGTATGATGCCGTCAATCAGGCGCTGGCATTGGCGCAGGGCGAGATCACCGGCATCGTCTCCGCCGATGACTGGCTGGCGCCAGATGCGGTGGAAACCGTCGCCGCCCTGGCGGAGGCGGATAAAGAGGCGGAAATCTTCTGCTTCGCGCTGGAGGAGCAGCGCCAGACCGCCAACGGCGCATTGCGCCCCGCCCGCATCTTTTGCGATCCCGAAGGCGAGCGTTTCCGCCTGTTCGATGGTATTTATTGCCAAGGGCTCAGCCGTTTTTACCGCACCGAATTGATGCGCCGTGCCGGATTGTTCGACGGCGCGCGTTACCCGAAGCTCGCTGACCGTGAATGGTATATGCGCGTGGGTTTGCGTGAACCGCGCAAAACCCGCACGCCCAAAACGCTTTACTATTTCCGCTGCCATCCCGGCTCCATCTCCGGCGGCGGGAAAATGGGCGGAACCGTGAGATCATTGCAGGAGATGGCGCAGATCGCCCGCCATTACTTGCGCGAAAAGCCCCTGAGCCCACTCCAGCGCGAATGGGTTAAAAACTGGTACTGCTTCACCATGGTTCGCCTGGTTTTTTATGCGGCGCGCGATGGTAAGCTTAGCGAGGCGCTGCGGGCATTTACTGAGACGCTCCGCCGTTATCCGGCGCGCTTCGCCCTGCGCGTTGCAGCGTATAAGCTTCCTCGGGGCTATCGGCATAGGATACCATGAATCCTCTCGTCATTGACGCGGTGGTGGTGACGTTCAATCCGGGGCCGGAATTCCCGGGGCGGCTTGAAACCTATATTCGCCAGGTGCGGCGCGTGCTAATCATCGACAACAGCACGGAGCCGCGCGATGCCTTTTTTGCCTCGCTTTCCAATGCCTATGGCGAAGCGCTGGATGTGGTGCGCAACGGCAATAATCTCGGTCTGGCGCAGGCGCAAAATATCGGCGTGTCGCGGGCAATGGGACAAGGCGCGGAATGGGTCATCTTTTTTGACGACGACAG
>JAFATP010000120.1 GCA_019243895.1 Alphaproteobacteria bacterium | reverse complement strand
ACCTCACGCCGGCCCGGTGCTCAGCGCCGATAGAATCGAAAATATCGGAGACCTCCATGCCATAAAGGCATTAATGGAGCGTTTTCGTGAGCCGGATTATTTAAGCAGCCTGGGCGTGGTGCCAGTGATTGAGATGGCATATCAAACTTCGCCCTCCGCCAAGCGGTCGCGCGCGTAATTTTTTGAATGCTATTGAATATGCGCGACGCGGTCCATCAGCCCGTGCGTGAAATCGATCAGACGCGCCAGCATGAACGGCATCATGATGATCAGCGTCAGTAGCATGGTAATAATTTTCGGCACGAAGGTGAGGGTGGCCTCCTGAATCTGGGTCAGCGCTTGAAAAAGCGAAATGATCAAGCCCACCGCCAATGAAATCAGCATCGGCGGCGCGCCGATGATTAATAATACGAAAATTCCCTGCCGCACGATTTCAACGAATTCCGTAGGCGTCATATGGGCATCGCAATGATGCTTTGATAGGCGGAGATGATGCGGTCGCGCAAGGCGACCACGGTGCTGAGCGTGAGCTGAGCATCGGCCACCGCCGTCACCAGATCGGTGAGGTCTACCTTCCCGCCGGTGACGGATTGCATTTCCAGTGCTTCCGCCTTGTGACCCGTGTGGGCGACGCTATCGATGGCATTGCCCAGCATCGAAGAGAACGAGGGGGCGGATGCCTGGTCGCCGGGCAAATCATCCCCCGGCATGGACAGCATGCGCAGATTATTCTGATAGGCGCCAGCGGCGCGCGCAGGAGAGATATCGGCCATGAGCGAATTATACCATAACCGGAAAGCGACACAACGGCTAAAGGCCGCAGAACGGCGCGGTGATAATTCTACCCCAAAAGCAAAGTCTTATGGTTTCCTGATACGCGATACGCCGTGATGGCTCATAACGGAATCTTTACCAATCAATGCCACAGTAAGCATCGTCTAGAGCCATAGTATGCAAAGGAGTTTGAATCATGGGCGCATCGGAAAAATCAGGCAAGGTGGTGGATATGAAAGCGCAGTCCGGCGAAAGCGCTTCCCTTTCGGTGGGCGGAAAAACGGTGCAGTTTCCCGTGTATCACGCGGTGGAGGGCGCGCCGGTGATCGACATCAGCAAGCTTTATTCGGACACCGGCTATTTCACTTATGACCCCGGCTTCATGTCCACCGCCGCCTGCGAATCGAAGATCACCTTCATCGACGGCGATGAAGGCATTCTGCGTTACCGCGGCTATGACATCGACCAGCTGGCGGAGCACAGCAGTTTCCTCGAGGTGGCGTATCTGCTGCTGTATGGCGATCTGCCGGATGCGAAAACGCGCGACGACTTCGTGCGCACCATCACGCTGCATACCATGGTGCACGAGCAATTGCATTTCCTGTTCCGCGGCTTTCCGCGCGCCTCCCATCCGATGGCGGTGATGGTGGGGGCCACCGCCTCGCTTTCCGCGTTCTATCACGATTCGCTGGACATCAACGTGCCGGAGCAGCGCGAGCTGGCGGCTTACCGGCTGATCGCCAAGATGCCCACCCTGGCGGGCATGGCGTATAAATATTCGCTGGGCCAGCCGTTCATTTATCCGCGCAACGAGCTGGGTTTCTCGGAGAATTTCCTGCATATGATGTTCGCCACGCCGTGCGAGCCGTACAAGGTGCATCCGGTGCTGGCGCGGGCCATGGACAAAATCCTGATTCTGCATGCTGATCATGAGCAGAACGCCAGCACTTCCACGGTGCGGCTGGCGGGTTCCTCCGGCGCCAACCCGTTCGCCTGTCTCGGCGCGGGCATCGCCTCGCTGTGGGGGCCGGCCCATGGCGGCGCCAATGAGGCGGTGATCAACATGCTCCAGGAAATCGGCACGGTGGATAATATTCCCGAGTTCATCGCCAAGGTGAAGGACAAGAACTCCGGCGTGCGCCTGATGGGCTTCGGCCACCGGGTGTATAAGAATTACGACCCGCGCGCCAAGGTGCTGTATAAAACCTGCCAGGAGGTGCTGGATGTGCTGGGACGCCATGATGACCCGCTGCTGAAAATCGCCGTGGAGCTGGAGAAAATTGCGCTTTCGGACGATTATTTCGTCAGCCGCAAGCTGTATCCCAATGTGGATTTTTATTCCGGCATCATTTATCGTGCCATGGGCATTCCTTCCAAGATGTTCACCGTGCTGTTCGCGGTGGCCCGAACCGTGGGCTGGATTGCGCAATGGAAAGAGATGATGGAAGACCCCAAGACCAAGATCGGCCGCCCGCGCCAGCTTTTCACAGGCGCGGAGCCGCGCAAATTCGTGCCGGCGGAGAAGCGCTGATCGTTGTCGCGCATTCCGCACCCGCCGGCGCAGCCCTTTTCTCATTCCTATGCCGGCAGTGGATCCGGCTGGGCAGGCGGCGCCATGCCGCGATAGGAATCATTCGGGCAGGCTTCCATGCTTAAGTTGTATTATCGCATCGCCGCCGCGCTGGTGATTGCGGTGGGTTTGGGCGTGGTGCTGGGCTGGCAGGCGGGCATTATCGGCCTGGTGCGCCTTTCCCCCGGCGTCTCTCCGATGCAGAGCGACACGGGCGCTACGCTGGCGCTAAGCGGCGCCGCCTTGCTGCTGCTAGGGCGAAGCCGCGTTGGCGCCGCGTTGCTGGCAGGCATCGTGATCTTCATCGCCGCGACTAACCTGCTGCAACACGTGCTGGAGATGAATTGGGGCTTAAGCGCCATGCTCTCTCATCCCAGGGCAACCATCGCCTTCGGATTCCCCCCGACCATGATGGCGTCCAGCACCGGGCTGTGCTTCACGCTTACCGGCTTTGCGCTGCTGCTCTCCTGCCAGGAGAGGCAAAACCTGCTGATGGAGATGGCGGTGTTCATCCTCGGTGCCGCGGTGGCCGCCATCGGGGCCGGATGCGGCGTGAGCTATCTGCTGGATGTGAGCCCTTATTACAGCTGGGGCGCGCCGCGCATCGCTCCGCACGCGGCGGCGAGCTTCGTGCTCCTGGGTACCGGCATCGTGGCCCGCGCCTGGTCCACTCAGTTACGCAAGACCGCGCGTTATGACTGGGTGCTGCCGCTGATGGCCATTGCCCTGGTGGCGGCGCTGATTCTCTTCTGGCAGGTGCTGGTGCTGGCGCTGCCCGGCAAGGTGCTGGGGGCGAAAAGCGAGGACGCGCTGATGAAGATCATCTTCGTCATCGGCATCACCCTGTTTTCCTTGCTGGCGCTGGCCATCTACGTGCTGCAGCGCACGTTGCGCGGCGCGGCGAAGGTGCGGGAAAACGAGGCGATGCTGCGCGCGCTGGTGGATCACACCGCGTGGCCGGTTTATATGAAAGACCTGGAGGGGAGATACATGCTGGCCAATAAGCCCTTATGCGAGCTTTTCGGCTGCGACGAACGCGCGGTGCTGGGCCGCACCGACGCCGATTTTGTCTCCGAGGCTTCCGCCCTGGCGGCGCGCAGGAATGAGCAGGAGGTCATCGCCCGCGGCGCGGCGATGGAATTCGAGGAGACGCTTGCGCCGCGCGGCGGGGAGGAGCGCGTTTACGCCTCCGTTAAATTCCCGCTCTCCGACGCGTCCGGCCTTGTTTATGCGATCTGCGGCATTTCCACCGACATTACCGAGCGCAAGCATTATGAGGAACGGCTGAAAACCATGCTGGAGGAATTGCGCAAAGCCAATACCGAACTGGAGCGTTTCGCGTATATCTGCTCGCACGATCTGCAGGAGCCGCTGCGCATGATCTCCAATTACACGGAGCGCCTGGCCAAGCATATCGGCAGCGGGTTGGACGAGAAAGGGCAGCATTACATGCATTATCTCATCGAGGGCTCGGCCAACGCGCGGGCGCTGATTTCCGACGTGCTGGAATATGCACGGATCGGCATGCGGGCGGAAAAAAGTGTTCCGGTGGATATGGAAGACGTGCTCGGCGCGGTATGCGCCAATCTGGAGCTCTCCATCCGGGAAAGCGGCGCCGCGGTGACGCATGATCCGCTGCCGACGGTGCTGGCGCACAAAACCGAGCTTATCCAGTTATTTCAGAACCTGATTGGCAACGCGCTGAAATTCCGCAGTACTGCGTCGCTGCATGTACATGTGAGCGCCAGGCGCGATGGCGGCAATTGGGAATTCTCAGTGCGCGATAACGGTATCGGCATTGCGCCCGAATACCGCGAGAAAGTGTTTCAGCTCTTTGCGCGGCTGGCCAAGCGCGGCGAATACCCGGGCACCGGCATTGGCCTTGCCATTGCCAAGCGCATCGTTGAGCAATACGGCGGGCGCATCTGGCTGGAATCGCAGCCCGGCGGGGGAACGGTATTTTTCTTTACCCTCCCTGTTGCGTAAATGCGGCAATTATGGGATAAACGCTTCGCATTCTCTATCATGCATCAACTTCAAGAAAGGAATCGTCATGTCTCATTCTACACGCTCACTTATTGCCCTCGCCGCCACTGCTTCGCTGCTTGTCGCCTGCACCCAGCCTAACGGCGCGCCGAATTCCGGCGTCATGAACGGCGGCGGTCTCAACAAGCAGGACGTGGGCACTGGCCTGGGCGCCGTAGGCGGCGCGTTGCTCGGCAGCCAGATCGGGCGCGGCCATGGGCAGATCGTGGGCGCCGTGGGCGGCGCGCTGCTGGGCGGGCTGCTTGGCAATCAGATCGGCAAATCGCTGGATAACGCGGACATGGCGGCGTATAACGCCACTTCGCAGCGCGCGCTTGAAACCGCGCAGCCCGGCCAGGCGATGCCGTGGCAGACGCAGCATGCCTCCGGCGTGGTTATTCCTTCGAATTACTACCAGAACGCCAACGGCCAGTATTGCCGCGAATATACGCAGCGCATCTCGGTGGGCGGTCAGACGCAGGAAGGGTACGGCACGGCGTGCCGCCAGCCCGACGGCTCCTGGCAGCTTGCTAAATAGTCAATCGGCAGAGCCCATGCGGCAAACCACGGGCATCCAGGAAGCGGAGAAAGAGCCCGGCATTGCGCCGGGCTCCCTCATGAAGGGCAAGCGCGGGCTGATCATGGGCCTGGCGAACGATAAGTCGCTGGCTTGGGGCATCAGCCGTTATCTGCACGCCCACGGCGCCCAGCTGGCGTTCACCTTTCAGGGCGAAGCGCTGGAGCGGCGCGTGCGGCCGCTGGCGGCATCGCTTGACTCGACGCTCATTTTACCTTGCGATGTCACCGACGCTCCCAGCATGGACGCCGTGTTCGAGGCGATCTCCCGCGAGTGGGGCAGCCTGGATTTCCTGGTGCATGCCGTAGCTTTTTCCGACAAGAACGAGCTGAAAGGCCGCTATGTGGACACGTCGCTGGAGAATTTCCAGACCACGATGAACATCTCCTGCTACTCGTTCACCGCGCTGGCGCGGCGGGCGGAAAAGCTGATGGCCAGTGGCGGCAGCATGCTGACGCTCACCTATCAGGGCGCGCGGCGCGTGCTGCCGCATTACAACGTGATGGGCGTGGCCAAGGCGGCGCTGGAGGCCAGCGTGCGCTATCTGGCGGCGGATCTTGGCGGGCAGAATATCCGCGTCAATGCCATTTCCGCCGGGCCGGTGAAAACGCTGGCGGCTTCCGGCATCGGCGATTTCCGTTATATTTTGAAATGGAACGAATACAATGCGCCGCTGAAGCGGAATACGACCATCGAGGAGGTTGGCGGCGCCGCGCTTTACCTGCTGTCCGACCTCGGCGCAGGCACCACCGGAGAGATCCTGCACGTGGATTCGGGCTATCATGTGGTGGGCATGAAACGCGCCGATGCGCCGGATATAGCGACGGTGTGAAGCAGCCGGAGGCGCCTTTGGCAATATGCGTTTGAATATATTCCCTTTCGGCGCGCATCAGGCTTTTCTCACCTCTTTCTTGCGTCCTTATATCCAGTCCCGTAATCTTCCGCTGGGGGATCGCGCCTGACTTGCCGTTGCCTTGGAAGAAGGATATAAGGTTCTGACGACCAACAAGCAGTGGAAAACCCTGCTGCTTGATATTTCCATTCAGTTGATTCGATGACCGCCAACACTTTCGGCACGCTCTTTTCCTTCACCACCTGGGGCGAAAGCCACGGCCCGGCCATCGGCTGCGTGGTGGACGGCGCGCCCGCGCGCATTCCGCTTGCGGAAGCGGACATCCAGCCGTGGCTGGATAAGCGCCGGACCGCGCAGTCGCGCTATACCACGCAGCGCAAGGAAAGCGACCGGGTGGAGATTCTCTCCGGCGTGTTCGAAGGCGCCACCACCGGCGCGCCGATCAGCCTGCTCATTCATAACGAGGACCAGAAATCCAAGGATTACGGCGATATTAAAGACAAGTTCCGCCCCGGCCACGCCGATTACACCTACTGGGCGAAATACGGCGTGCGCGACTGGCGCGGCGGCGGGCGCGCCTCCGCCCGCGAAACCGCAATGCGGGTGGCGGCGGGCGCCATCGCGCGCAAGATTCTGCCGCCGGCGGTCAGCATTCGCGGCGCGCTGGTGCAGATGGGGCCGCACCGGGTGGATCGCGGACGCTGGGAATGGGCGGAGGTGGAGAATAATCCCTTCTGGTGCCCGGACGCGGGGGCCGCCGCCGCGTGGGAGGAATATCTGGATGGAGTGCGCAAGGACGGCTCTTCCGTGGGCGCGGTGATCGAAGTGGTGGCAGAAGGCGTTCCCGTGGGTCTCGGCGCGCCGATTTACGGCAAGCTGGACGCGGACATCGCCTCGGCGCTGATGAGCATCAACGCGGTGAAGGGCGTGGAGATCGGCGACGGATTCGCGGCCGCTGCCTTGCGCGGCGAAGAAAATGCCGACCGCATGCGCATGGGCGGGGATGAGATCACCTTCCTCTCCAACCATGCCGGGGGCATTCTCGGCGGCATTTCCAGCGGCCAGCCCATTGTGGCGCGGTTCGCGGTGAAACCCACCAGCTCTATCCTAACGCCGGTGGAAACGGTGGACATACACGGGCAAGATACCACCATCAGCACGCGCGGCAGGCACGACCCCTGCGTCGGCATCCGCGCCGTGCCGGTGGGCGAGGCGATGCTGGCCATTGTGCTGGCGGATCATTGGCTGCGCTTTCGCGCGTATTTATAGGAGGAATCTATGAAGCGGTTGATAAAAATTCTGGCGGCACTGGTGGGCGCGCTCGTCATCGCTGCGCTGATAGTGCCGTTTTTCATCCCGGTGGAAACTTACAAGCGGGCCGTCATCGAGCGCGTGCGCGCGGCCACGGGCCGGGAACTGGCCATCAACGGGCCGGTGCATGTCAGCGTGTTTCCCGATCTCGGCGTGAAGCTGGAGCGCGTGACGCTTTCCAACGCGCCCGGTTACTCCGACGCCAGCATGGTGCAGGTGGAGAGCATGACGGCGGAGGCGGCGCTGCTGCCGCTGCTGCACGGCGACGTGGAGGTGAAGCGGTTCATCCTGGAAAAGCCGGTGGTGCACCTGGAAGTGAATGCCAAGGGTGAGCCGAACTGGCGGATGACGACGGCGGAAGCGCCGTCCGCTCCTTTACCGGCGGCGGAAAAACAGGGCGGGCACGGGCCGGTGCGCAGCGTGGCGCTGGGGGAAATAAAAATCAAGGACGGCGCGTTCACGTATCGCGATGAACGCAATAAGCGCGTGTATAATGCCAGCGACCTAAGCTTGGAGGTGAGCCTGAAGAACCTGGACGCGCCGCTCACTATCAAGGGCGAAGCACTGTGGAACCAGCAGCCGCTGCGATTCGAGTTGCAGGCGCAGGCGCCGCGCGCCGTCAGCGAAGGAGGGGAAAGCCCGCTAAAGGCGACCCTGGAGGGGGGCGATCTGGTGAAGCTTTACTTTGACGGCAAGGCATCGCAAACCGCCGCGAGCGGTCATCTGGATTTTCGCAGCGCGTCGTTGCCGAAACTGGCGGCGTGGGCGGGTGCGCCCATTGCCTGGAAAGGCCGAACCCCGCTCTCGCTCTCCGTCAATACCAATCTTTCCTGCACGCAGACGCAATGCGAGGCCGCCAACGGGCAGTTCGCGGTGGATGCCAACAAGGCAACCGGCGATATAAAGCTCGGCTGGGGCGGCATCGTGCCGTCGGTGCAAGGGAAGCTTGCCTTCGGCGAGTTGGATTTGAACCCTTATCTGGAGAAGGCTTCCGGCCATGCCGGTCTTTCGCCGGTGGGTGAGGCGCAGGCGGCGGAAGCAGGATGGAGCGACGATAAGCTGGATTTCTCCGGCCTGCACGCCATTAATGCGGATATGATGCTCGGCGCCGACAGCGTGCGCTATCAGACGTATACGCTCTCCAAGGTGAGCGCGAAGGTGCAGTTGGGCGGCGGCGTGCTGAAGGTGGACGCCTCGCCGCTTTCCCTTTACGGCGGCACGGTGAAATTCGCCGGCAGCCTGAACGGCGACGCCAACGGCGTGGATGCCACTATCAATGCGAGCGGCATTCAGGTGGAGTCCATGCTGAAGGAACTGGCGCAATTCGACCGGCTGACCGGCACCGGCGAGATGGACACGCATGTGACCGGCCACGGGGCGTCCGTGCGGCAGATCATCGCTTCGCTCTCCGGCGGCGGCCATGTGCGCGTGCGCAACGGCACCATCCGCGGCGTTAACCTGGCGCAGCTGGCCCAGAGCGCCACCGCGCTGGTCACCGGCGCCAGCACCGCCGGGCAGAAAACCGATTTCGCCGAGCTTTCGGGCAGCTATACGCTGGCGCAAGGAATCGCGCACAACAACGACCTGGCGCTGACCGCCTCGCTGTTGCACGCCACGGGCGCGGGCACGGTGGACCTGCCGCAGCGGCAGGTGCATTATAAGCTGAGCGTGTCGCTGGCGGGGGCCAAGCAGGGGCTGGCGGTGCCGGTGCTGGTGGACGGCAGCTTCGACCAGCTCTCCTTCCGGCCGGACGTGCAGGGCGTGCTTAAGGACGCGTTGCAGAACCCGGAGGCGGCCAAGGCCACGCTGCAAAACTTGAAGGATCAGGTGAAGAGCGGCAAGGGCAACGTGGGCCAGCAGCTTCAGGACATCAAGAAGAACCCTCAGCAGCTGAATAACCTGCTGCAGGGGCTGGGGCGGTAGGATTATTTCTGTAAACCAACCGCTGCGGCCACATGCATTCCGGTGATAGTTGCGTCCTTTGAGGCGGTTGGGTCTTCGACATGTTGAGCGGATGGAAGGAGGTCTTTGTCTTCTAATTTTTTCCGAATATCCGCGATTTGATCCGTCATCTTGGTGGTAAATTTCGTGGCGGTGGCTTTATCGCCTTCGGAAAATTCTTTATCCTTCTTTGTATTGGATTCCAATGTTTTAGCGGATTCATCGGTGGCCTGAAGTTTGTCTTTCAGTTCTTTATTGTCACTGGCGATTTCAGCTGCCCGTTTCTGCCGCTCCGCTGGCGTTAAATCCTCCGGATGATTAATGCTATCGTATTTGGCAGCAAATGTTTTGGCATATTCATCTGCTTTCTCGCTGAGGGTTTTCGCGTCTACCTCCTTGCCGTCTACCTTACCGTCTAAGTGATTGGCTATGTAAGTTAATCGGCCGCGCTCCGTCACGGCATCCGCCAATTGCTTACTCGCTTCCGCCGAAGGGTCTTTCGCAGGAGCTGGAGTCTTTTTCGAGGGATCAGGCTGCGCGGGAGCCAAGCCAAGGTTCGTGGCCAAGCTGCCCAAGCCGATCATCGACAGGATGGCTGCGA
The DNA here is from genome assembly GCA_019243895.1 of Alphaproteobacteria bacterium. Lineage (GTDB taxonomy): Bacteria > Pseudomonadota > Alphaproteobacteria > Rickettsiales > SXRF01 > JAFATP01. The sequence goes on along the minus strand of JAFATP010000120.1, from coordinate 1,985 downwards.
AAAATGCCAATATCGGGTTTTGCGGCGCCGCAGGGGCGGGTGGTGGCGGCGGCTTATCGGCAGTTTCCTTTTTATCCTCAGCTCTTTCTTCCTTTTTACCCTTATCCTCTTTCGGGGGCGGGGCAGGAGGTGCTGCACTCGTATCGTTATCAGGGGCTGGGTCCACATCCTTGTGGGGCGGGTCTACGACAGGGGGGGCAGGCGGTGGCGGTTCAGGCGGAGCTTTAACAGGAGGGACGGCTGGCGGCGCGACGGCTACGTCCGTATCGGCGTGTTTTTTCCATTGCGCCTGCGCGTCGGCCAGGAAATTACTTTTGTCCGCATCAGCGCCGGTGTTTTGAGCGGCTTTAGTTGCACTGTTCAGAAGGTCGTCGACGTATTTTTGGTCGTGCGTCAGCGCCATGCGGTCTAAAAATTTGGGATCCTGGGATAACTTTGTTTGGAAATCCTGCAATAGTGTTTCCGTCTCACTTTTCGCCGCTGTCCGGCTTGCCTCCGAATCGCTCGGTTTTACGCTTGCGCCAAGGCTGAAGCCTGTGTTCATCGCCTTCACGGAATCATCTTCCGCGGCCGTTAGCACCGATCCTGTAACGCGAACCTGAACGCCCAATTCCTTTATACCGGCGATCCTCCCGGCTTCCGCGTCGAGCCTGGCCATTTCCCGCGGCCCAACCGCCCTCCGAAAGTCCGCGTCCGCCAGCCGGTTCAGGTCGCGCTGTAAAAATTTGCTCATCGCCACCAACTGGTCCGGCTGAAACTTCTGTACCGTCTCCGGCGTGATCGCCTTTAAATCTCCTTCGATATCCAAGGCTGATGCGGCATCCTTATGCTGGATTCTCCATAGCTTTCCAAGAGCTATAGCGGCATACCCATCCGGCGCAATACCCATAGTTTCAAGGGCTCGGCCCGCGTTATTCAACAATCGTTCCGCATAAAGCGGATCTTCCGGATGCGCGCGCGAGAGGCGAGCCAAATAATCAGGGTCTTCTTGCAGGTTTTTCGAAAGATTCTTGAGGGTGAGTTCCAGGCTCTTTTTTTCCGCCTCGATGTTATACCTCTTGGCTTTCGCCTCATCGGGGTGAGCGATGGCGTAAGTATAGGCCGCAAACCTCGCGTTGGCGTTATCGGCGAAAGCTTTTGCGTCAGCATTTTTCTGCGCTTCCGTTTTTTGCGTCTGCGGCTGGGGCGGCGGTTCGGACTTATGATCCAGCGCGCGCGCCAAATCCGGGTGCTCGTTATCCCATTTCGTTTTCAACGCTTCGAGCGTAGGAATGGGATCGAAAGGATTCATTGGATCACTCTTAATTCCCATTTTATCTGCAGCACCCCATGCATCATGCAGTAATCGGCCCACATATGAACGGTCTTCGGGATGAGAAGCGGCAATTTCGTCCAGGATCGCTGGGTGTTTCTTTAGTTCTCCAGCGAACTGTTCTAAATTGGTTACCGTATCCTTTTTCAATAAAGGTAAGCGCGATTTGGTATGGTCATCAACCTCTATTTCTGGGTGCGTCTCGCTGACTGATTGAAAAAAGGGTACCATTGCCGTAACGCTGGCAATCGCAAGCTTATCATCAGGTGACAATACAGGCTTGGCTGCCACCGGCGCGGGTAATGCTCCCGGCGGGGCTAAGTCGGGAGCGGTTTCGTGGCGATGCTCATACCATGCCGTTCTTATTTCATTCAATTGGGCCGCAATGCTCGCCTTATCATTGGGATCGCTGATCCCAAATCTCTTATCCGTGCGCAAAGCATTTTCCAGCAAATAGCCGACGTAATCCTTACTTCCACGCCGGGCGGCTTCGTTCATATCCTCACGGTGATCGGCCTCGAGCCGGTCTAAGAAATGAGGATCATTTTGTATGTTAGTCTTCAACCAGGCGGTGAATTCGGTTAATTCTTCTTTGCGCGCGGTTTTTATTGCCTCAACCCCAGCCGGCATTACTTTAAAGTTCGGGCCTTCCAGCGCCATTTCGCTTGTATAT
>JAFATP010000089.1 GCA_019243895.1 Alphaproteobacteria bacterium | reverse complement strand
GCTCGGCCAGCTGATGACCAACGAGGTGCTGGACTTGCGCCTCCTGAACGCCATGACCTCGGTGCCGCGCGCCCAGTTCGTGCCGGAGGCGTATGCCGGCGCGGCCTATGTGGACGACGAGCTGCCGATGGGGCGCGGGCGATGGCTGCCGGACCCGCTGTGCTTCGCGCGGCTGCTGCAGGCGGTGGATATTCAGCCTTATGAAAGAGTGTTGGATGTGGGATGCGCATATGGTTATTCCACCGCTGTCATCGCCAAGCTGGCTTTGGAAGTGATCGGCTGCGAGAGCGACCGCGCCATGGCGGAGATGGCGCGGCGTAAGCTGGACGCCATCGGCGCCGCCAACGCGCGCATCGCCCAGGTCACTATCCTGACGGACGGCTACGGGGCGGACGGGCCTTATGACGCCATCGTGGTCGAAGGCGCAATGGAAAGCCCGCCCGCTTCGCTGCTTCGCCTGCTGTCGGAAGGCGGAAGGCTCGCCATGGTGACCCTGCATTCTGCGCCGCATTTAGGCAGCAGCAGCGGGCGGGGGGCGCTGACGCTGTATACGCTGCAAAACGGCAAAATATACGTCAAGAAATCCATTGAGATGGGAGCCCCGCTTCTGGCAAACCCCTCCGGAGATGAGGCGTTCCTTTTTTGACATTCGCTTGCCGGTGTATTCGGATTGCCTGTTGAAATCTGCATTCCAATCGAGCATGATGCGAAATGACGTGGCCGGCCATGCGATAGGCCACACTATTTTAAGCCTTTTTTAAGCATGGCTGCGCTAGAGGTATTATCAGGGGTTTTTTGGCAACGGCGGGAAAGTAGCATGGCAGCGGAAGCAGCACGAAACGGCCCCAAGGTGGATTCCGAGGCGGGTTCAGCCGATGCCAAGGCCGATCCCTCCATGGAAGAAATCCTCCAATCGATTCGCCGCATCATCGCCGAAGACGACCAGCCCGGCGAAAAAGAGAATGCCGATGCATTCGGCTCGGACGTGCTGGAGCTTACCGAAATGGTGCAGGACGACGGCTCAAGCCTTCCGGCGGGCAATACCGCGATTAATGAAATGCCGCCGGACGTGCTGGCCTCTATCGATAACGCATTGGAGCCTTCCTCTATGATTTCCAACTCCCCTTCCCCCGCTTCTCCAATGGGGGATGCGGAAGCTTCGGCCAACGCGCTGCTTTCCGATACCGCCGCCGCCGCCAGCGCCAATGCCTTCCGCAAGCTGGCGCAATCGCGGGAGAAGCCCGCCGCCGCGCCCATCGCCTCGCCCGCGTTCCGCTCGGGCGCCACGGTGGAGGATTTGGTGCAGGAGGCGCTGCGGCCCATGCTGAAAGCGTGGCTGGATGCCAACCTGCATGGCATCGTGGAGCGCGTCGTGGAGCGCGAAGTGAAGCGCTTAAGCGGCCAGTGATGCGCTCCAGGAGCGTTCATCGCTTCAATCCTTCCACGCCGCAAGCGGCGGTGGACTTTAACTTGAGAAAAGAATAAATCACCTTCCAATGACCAAGCATTACGGCAAATCGATTCTTCCTTCGCGCCATGTCACCGAGGGGCCGGAGCGCTCGCCGCACCGCTCCTATCTTTATGCGATGGGCTTAGGCGAGAAACAAATCCACGCGCCGCTGGTGGGCGTGGCCACCACGTGGAACGAGGCGGCGCCGTGCAACATCACCCTGGGCCGGCAGGCGCAGGTGGTGAAAAAGGGCGTGGCCGCCGCGGGCGGCACGCCGCGCGAGTTTACCACCATCACCGTCACCGACGGCATCGCCATGGGGCATGCAGGCATGAAGTCATCGCTGGTATCGCGCGAGGTGATCGCCGATTCGGTGGAGCTGACCATGCGCGGCCATTGCTATGATGCGCTGGTGGGGCTGGCGGGTTGCGATAAATCGCTGCCCGGCCTGATGATGGCGATGGTGCGCCTGAACGTGCCCAGCGTGTTTATTTATGGCGGCTCCATTCTGCCGGGGCGCTACAAAGGCAGGCAGGTGACGGTGGTGGACGTGTTCGAAGGCGTGGGCCAGCACAGCGCAGGCAAGATGACCGAGGCCGAGCTGCATGCGCTGGAACAGGCGGCGTGCCCTTCCGCCGGCAGTTGCGGCGGGCAGTTCACCGCCAACACCATGGCCTGCGTCTCAGAGGCCATCGGCCTGGCGCTTCCCGGCTCCGCCGGCGCGCCCGCGCCCTATGAATCACGCGATGCGTTCGCCTTCGCCTCCGGCGAGGCGGTGATGGAATTGCTGAAGCATAAAATCCGCCCGCGCGACATCGTGACGCGCAAGAGCCTGGAAAACGCGGCAGCCATCGTGGCAGCCACGGGCGGATCCACCAACGGCGCGCTGCATTTGCCCGCCATCGCTCATGAGGCGGGGATTGATTTCGATATTTTCGATGTCGGCGAGGTGTTCAAGCGCACGCCATATCTGGCCGATTTAATGCCCGGCGGCAAATATACCGCCAAGGATCTCTATGAGGCGGGCGGTGTGCAGATTGTCATGAAGACCTTGCTTGACGGCGGCTTTCTGCATGGGGATTGCCTGACGGTGACCGGCAAAACGCTGGCGGCGAATCTGAAGGCGGTGGCATTCCCTCCGGCGCAGGACGTCGTGCGGCCGCACACCCATCCCATCTACCCCACCGGGGGCGTGGTGGTGCTGCGGGGGAATCTGGCTCCGGAAGGCGCCATTGTGAAAATCGCGGGCCTGAAGCATTTGCAGTTCACCGGCCCCGCGCGCTGCTTCAACTCCGAGGAGGAAGCGTTCGAAGCGGTGGAGAAGCGGCGCTACAAGGACGGCGAAGTGCTGGTGATCCGCTATGAAGGCCCCAGAGGCGGTCCCGGCATGCGCGAGATGCTTTCCACCACGGCGGCGCTCTACGGCCAGGGCGCGGGCGAAAAAGTGGCGCTGATCACCGACGGGCGGTTTTCCGGCGGCACGCGCGGCTTCTGCATCGGCCATATCGGGCCGGAAGCGGCGACGGGTGGGCCGGTGGCGCTGCTGGAAGACGGCGACATCATCCGCATTGATGCCAATACCGGGCTCATCGAGGTAGAACTCAGCGACGCGGAGCTGAGCAGCCGGCGCCAGCGCTGGACGCCGCGCCCGCACGGGTTTCAATCCGGCGCTTTATGG
>JAFATP010000214.1 GCA_019243895.1 Alphaproteobacteria bacterium | reverse complement strand
CATAGGAAAAAATGTGCCTGCGGGCGCTCCTATGGGCGAGGGTAATGTGCTGGACGAATTCGTCGTTATCCTCATGCAGGGGAAAAACACGTTCGGCGACCGCATCTTTTCGTATTTGAAGATCACCTTGAGGGATTTGAAGCGCATGCAGGCGGCGGTGCAGGCGGGGCAGCCGTTCAGCCCGTCCGATTTCGGCACCGTGCTGGCGGCGGGCAAAGGCGAGCCGACGCCGGAGCAGCGCGCGGAAATCTCCTCCATGTATAAGATTCTCGACAACAAATCGGAATCCGCCGCCGCGGCGGCGCCTCCCCCCGCGCCCAAAGCCTGGGATGAGTATTGACGACCGGCAGCAAGATGAGGGATAACGGGAAGCCCGCTTCCTTAGACATCCATCATCGATTGTTGTTCGCATGCAATTTCCTTCCATCGATCCCGTCGCCGTCCACTTAGGTCCGCTGGCCGTGCGCTGGTATGCGCTGGCGTATATCACCGGCATCCTCCTCGGCTGGTTTTACTTGCGCGCCATGAATCGCCGGATGCCGTTGCCAAACCTCACGCCCAAAGCGCTGGAGGAGGTGCTGAGCTATGCGGTGCTGGGCATTGTGCTGGGCGGCAGGCTGGGCTATGTGCTGTTTTACAAGCCGGGATATTACCTGGAACATCCGCTGCATATTCCCGCCTTGTGGGAGGGCGGCATGAGCTTTCACGGCGGGTTGCTGGGGGTGCTGGCCGCATTTATCCTGTTCTGCCGCCGTTACCGGGTGTCGTTCCTGCCGTTTATGGATATGATGGCGTGCGCCACGCCGATTGGGCTGTTTTTCGGACGTCTGGCCAATTTCGTCAACGGCGAGCTGTTCGGCCGGGTCAGCAACGTGCCATGGGCGATGGTGTTTCCGCATGGCGGGCCGCTGCCGCGCCATCCCAGCCAGCTTTATGAGGCGGGGCTGGAAGGGCTGGCGCTGGGCGTTACCCTGTTTCTTTTACAGCGCTTCACCCGCGCGCGAACCCGGCCCGGGCTGCTGGCCGGCGGGTTTCTGGCGGGATATGCCTGCGCGCGGCTGTTCGCCGAGCAATTCCGCGAGCCGGACGCCCATCTGGGATTTTTGTTCGGCTTCATCACCATGGGGCAGCTGTTATGCCTGCCGATGCTGGTGCTGGGAGCGATTCTGCTGGCGCGGGCCTGCTCCGGCGCGCACGGATGCAGCGCCATGGAGGCGGGCGATCTTCGCGGCGCGTAATGCTCCATGACGCCGCTTGCCGCCCTGCTTAAAGACCGCATTGCGCGCGAAGGGCCGATTACCGTTGCCCAATATATGGAGGCGGCGCTAAGCCATCCCGAACACGGCTATTATATGACGCGCGATCCTTTCGGCGCGGCGGGAGATTTCGTCACCGCTCCGGAAGTCAGCCAGCTTTTCGGGGAGATGCTGGGGGCGTGGCTGGCGGTGCGCTGGCACGCCATGGGCGCGCCTTCCGGTGTGGCGTTGCTGGAATTGGGGCCGGGCAGGGGCACCCTGATGGCCGACATATTGCGGGCCACAAAGCGCGTCGCAGGCTTCCATGACGCGCTGCGGGTTTTTATGCTGGAAATAAGTCCGGTGCTGAAGGCGGCGCAGCGGCGCGCGCTGCGGGAAGCGCATCCGCGCATTCAATGGATCGGCACGCTGGAGGCGCTGCCGCATGCGCCGGTGCTGGCGGTGGCGAATGAATTCTTCGACGCGCTGCCGGTGCGCCAGTTCGTGCGCCAAAACGCCGGGTGGCAGGAACGGCGGGTGGGAATCGGCAAAAATGGTTTCGTGGTATTGCCGCCGCCCCAGCCGGCGGATGAAGTAAAGGAAAGCCACGATGCCGCCGCCGCCGTCATGCGCGGCCTGGCGCGACGTATCGTGCGGGCGGGCGGGGCCGCGCTGATCGTGGATTACGGCGAGTGCGGCGGCCATACGCTGCAGGCAGTCAAGCGGCATGCTCACGCGGATGCGCTGGCAGCGCCGGGCGAGGCGGATATTACGGCGCAGGTGGATTTTCAGGCATTGGCGGAAGCGGCGCGCGGGGAAGGCGCGGCGGTGTTCGGCCCGGTGACGCAAGGAGCGTTTCTGCGCCGCCTAGGCATCGAGCTGCGCGCCGCCGCGCTGTGCCGGAACGTGGATATGGCGGCTAAGCACCGCATTCTTTCCGGGCTGGAAAGGCTGGTTTCTCCGGCGCAGATGGGCGAGCTGTTTCAGGTGATGGCGGTGACCTCTATGGAACCGCGCATGCCGGAGGGATTCTGATGGATTACCTCACCAGCGCGGCGCTCGCGGGAACGGCGCACGGCTTCTTCGGTCGCGGCGGCGGGGTGAGCGCGGGAATGTTTGCGTCGCTGAATTGCGGCTACGGTTCCGGCGATGACAAGGCGCTGGTGCGGGAAAACCGCAGGCGCGTCGCTTCCATATTCGGTGCTTCCGAAGTGCTGACCTGCTATCAGCTGCACAGCAGCCGCGCCGTTACCGTCGTTGGCCCGATGGCACCAGCGAATTTTCCCGAAGCCGATGCGCTGGTCACTTCCACGCCCGGCCTGGTGCTGGGAGTGCTGACCGCCGATTGCGCGCCGGTGCTGCTGAGCGATGCGCAAGCCGGCGTGATCGCCGCCGCTCATGCGGGCTGGAAAGGCGCCCTTTCCGGCATCGTGGAGGCGACAATTGCCGCCATGCAGGCGCAAGGCGCGGCGGCGGGCCGCATAACGGCCGCGATAGGGCCGTGCATCTCGCAGGCCAGTTATCAGGTGGGGCCTGAATTCATTCAGCGCTTTTGCGATGAGGATGCGGCCAATGCCCGGTTTTTTACAGGCAGGCAGTTCGATTTGGGCGCGTATGTGGCGCAGCGGCTGAACCTCGCGGGCGTTGTGCGCGTCAACCGGCTGGAATGCGACACCTGCGCCGAGGAGGCGCAATTTTTCAGCTATCGCCGCGCCACCTTGCGCGGTGAGCGCGGCTATGGTAGGCAGTTAAGCGTGATTACGCTTACGCAATGATGGAAAATGGTGAATCCTCCTTTTGACGACCGCGACGGCTGGATATGGTTCAACGGCGCGCTGGTGCCGTGGCGCGAGGCCAAGGTGCATGTGCTGAACCACGGCCTGCATTATGCCAGCTGCGTGTTCGAGGGCTTACGCGTATATAACGGCAAAATCTTCAAGCTGCGCGAGCATTCGCAGCGCCTGATCGATTCGGCGCGCCTGCTCGGCTTTGAGCTTCCCTACACCCTTGAGCAGATCGAGGCGGCCACGCGCCAGGAGGTGGAAGCGCAGAAAGTGGCGAACGGATACATCCGCCCCGTCGCGTGGTGCGGCTCGGAGATGATGGCGATCTCGGCGCGGCGCAACAAGGTGCATGTGGCGATCGCCGCCTGGGAATGGCCCAGCTATTTTTCCAAGGAAGCGCGCGAGCGCGGCCTGCGCCTGATGCTTTCGCAATGGGCCCGGCCCGCGCCGAATACCGCTCCCACTGCCAGCAAGGCGGCCGGGCTCTACATGATCTGCACCCTGTCCAAGCACGCCGCCGAAGGGGCGGGGTTTGACGATGCATTGATGCTGGACTGGCGCGGCAATATTGCGGAGGCCACGGGGGCCAATCTTTTCCTGGTCATCAACAGTGAATTGCACACGCCAACGCCGGACTGCTTTCTGAACGGCATCACTCGGCAAACGGCCATCCAGCTGGCTAAAGAAGCGGGAATCCGCGTGGTGGTGCGGCATATCCGCCCGGAAGAATTGAAGGACGCGGAAGAAATGTTTCTCACCGGCACCGCCGCGGAGATTACGCCCATCGGCGCGGTCAGCGCCGGGGCATACGGCGAATTCAATTACCCGGTGGGGCCCGTTACCAAGCGGCTAATGGAAGCTTATACCG
>JAFATP010000161.1 GCA_019243895.1 Alphaproteobacteria bacterium | reverse complement strand
TTTCTCGAACTACCGCCCGCAGTTTTACTTCCGCACCACGGACGTCACCGGCTCCATCAAGCTGCCCGAGGGCACGGAGATGATCATGCCGGGCGACAACGTGACGATGGACGTGGAGCTGATCGCCCCCATCGCCATGGATGACGGGCTTCGCTTCGCCATCCGCGAGGGCGGCCGAACCATCGGCGCAGGCGTCGTCGCCAAGGTGGTGGAGTGATTAAATTTTGCCGCGCGGCATGAGCGCGGGATAAAGCTCGGCGTTCGCCAGGCAATGCCCCAGCATTTTGCCGCTGGCGGCGTCGCGCACGATCACCACGTAATGTCCCGGCAGTGCAGATGAGAGAAGGAAATGCTGATAATGCCCGTCGGCGGTGCGGAATGACCCCACCACCTGTGCATTGTCCTGGTAACCCGCAAATTCTTTCGGGTCGATAGCGGCCGCGTATTCATAAAGCTCGTTCGGCGGCGGTTCCGGGTCCGCCACCAGCGGCGCGGTGAAATAGCGCTGGAAAGTCTGCGCATCCAGCGGCGCCGGGGAGCGCTGAGGCTTCGCCAATAAGGGGGGATGTCCCGCTGCCGACCCCGCTTGGGAAGAAGGGGCGGGGGAAGCGCCGCTGTCCTCGCACTGACCGTAACAGCTGCGGTCTTCGAAGCGGAACCCGCCTTCGTCCGCGAAACAGGGCGCGCTCAATAAGAAAAACCATAATAACGCGAAATGTCTTTGCATGGAACTGCGAGCCTCAGGGTCTTCCCGCTATTATCCTAATTTTTTAAATAACCGCAAGCCGCTTGCCCACTTTTTCGAATATGTGCAGGGCGAAATCCATCTGCGCATCGGTGAGCGACGCGCACATCTGGATGCGCAGCCGCGCCGCGCCTTCCGGCACCACCGGATAACCGAAGCCGGTGATGAAAATACCCTCCTTGAACAACTCCTGGCTCATGCGAATGGCAAAGCCCGTATCGCCGACGATGATGGGGATGATGGCCGATTCGCCCTCCAGCGGCGAAAAGCCAAGCGCGGTCAATCCTTCCCGCATGCGTCTTGTAATGGCGTGAAGCCGCTCTACGCGCTGCGGCTCGCGCTTCAGAATCTCGATGGCCTTAAGAGCGCTTCCGGCGATGGTGGCGGGCAGCGCATTGGAAAAAAGCTGAGGCCGTGACAGCTGCTGCAGATATTCGATCAGCGCGCCGGAACCCGCCACGTAGCCTCCCGCCGCGCCGCCCAATGCCTTGCCCAGCGTGCCGGTGACGATATGCACCTCCTCTTCCACGCCGAAATGTTCCGCCGTGCCGCGCCCATGCGGCCCCATCACGCCGACGCCGTGCGAATCGTCCAGAATCACCGCGGCGCGATGCTGCCGGGCCAGGGTGAGTATTTCCGGCAGACGCGCCAGATCGCCCTCCATGCTGAAGACGCCGTCGGTGACGATAAAGACGCGCCGCGCCCCTTCGGCCTCGTCAAGTTTCCGCGCCAGATCGTTCATATCCGAATGACGGTATACCAGCCGCTTGGCTTTGGCCATGCGGCAGCCGTCGATCAGCGAGGCATGGTTCAGCGCATCGCTGATTAATATATCTTCGGCGCCTGCGATGGTGGGAATCAGCCCGGTATTGGCCGCCCAGCACGAAACGTAAGTAAGCGCCGCCTCGGCCGCATGCAGTGAAGCCAGTGCCTCCTCAATCTCGCGGTGAATGGAAAACGTGCCGCAGATGAAGCGCACCGAGGCCGTGCCCGCCCCGTAACGGTCCAGCGCCGCATGCCCTGCCGCGATCACCTCCGGGTGATTGGCCAGGCCGAGATAATTGTTGGAAGAAAGCACCAGCGTTTCACCGCGCTCTTCCATCAGCACTTCGGTGTCCATCGGCGAGGCGATGTGGCGGAACGCCTTCAGCGTTCCGGATTGTTCCATCGCGCGCAGTTCGGCGCGCAGGCTTTCTTTCAGAGGAGCGGTCATCGCTTCAGCACGCGCAGGGATGATGGAAAATGTAAAGCATGTTTATGCCCTTCCTTCACCGGTTACGCTATGATAACACTACCGAAACGGGAGGGCCTATGAAAAGCGTCTGGTTTCTTGCGCTGGCAGTTGCCGCCGGCGTGTCCGCGGCGGTGCCGGCGCGTGCGGCCGAGTTGCGCGTGCATGGCTCCAGTTCCATGGAAGCCGCGGTTTTTCGCGCGCATAAAGGAGAGCTGGAAAGAGCCACGGGCCTTACGTTGAATGTCGCCGCTAACGGCTCGGCGCGCGGGCTGGAGGACTTGCTGAGAGGCGATGCCGATATCGCCATGATCTCCGCGCCGCTGCAAAGCGAGAAAGACAAGGTGCAGGCCACCGGTAAGGAAACGCTTCAGGAATATCGGGTGGGGTTATCCACCCTGGCCTTTATCGTGCGTAAAGATGCGCCGATCAACGGGTTGAACACCACCCAGGCCAAGAGCATTCTGAGCGGCGGGATTAATAATTGGTCGCAGCTGGGCGGGCCCGATGCGCCGATCGTGGTCATCGTGGAGGATGCCGGCGGCGGCACGCGCATCACGGTTGAGAATACCTTGCTGAATGGTCCCGTGCGGGCGCAAATCACGTCCGTGCCGGATGCGGCGGAGGTGGTGAAAGCCGTGGCCGCCACGCCCGGCGCTTTCGGCGTGACGACCACGCCGTTGGCGGATGATTCAGTGAAATTGCTCGGCATCGACCAGGCGATTCAATTGCCGCTGGCATATGTCACCCGCGGCCCGGCGAATAACGATGCGCGCCGGCTGATCGAAGCGACGCTGAAGCTGGGGATAAAATAATTGCCTTAGGGCAATGGATCGTAGCAATCACACTATATGTATAAATTGAAGCTAAAAATCAATCGTGAGATAGAATTACCCCTCTAATTGGGCGTAAATGCTTTAAATCTAGCCCGTCATATTC
>JAFATP010000143.1 GCA_019243895.1 Alphaproteobacteria bacterium | reverse complement strand
CCGCATCATCAACCGCGTCCGCCTGCATCATGCCAGCAACATGTTTCCCAAAGGCATTCGCGGCGCCAGCCGCATGGCGCACGCGCTGAAAAACGGCGAGTCGCTGGCGCTGCTGATCGACCAGAAGATGAACGAGGGGGTTGCCGTGCCATTCTTCGGTCATGATGCGATGACAGCTCCCGCCATCGCGCAGCTAGCGGTGAAATACGGCCTTGCCATTATCCCGGCGCGGGTGGTGCGCACGCGGGGAGCGCATTTCCGCGCTACGGCATTTCCACCGCTGGCGGTTGCCCGCAGCGGCGACGAGGAGGCGGATACGAAAGCCGTGCTTCTTACGCTGCATAAGCTGCTGGAGGAATGGATCCGTGAGCGGCCTGAGCAGTGGCTGTGGATACACCGCCGCTGGCCAAAGGAATTTTATAATAAATCCACGAAGTAAAAACCGCGCAGCGGGAATCGCCGAACATGTCGCCCGGCATCTATTCCTTCACGGCGACTTCCACCACGCCGTCATGAAACATCAGGCGCAGCCTGCCGTGGGCCGCCGCTTTCGATGTGACGGGCGAGCCGTCCGCCCTGGTCACCAGCGCGAAACCGCGCTTCAGCGTTTGCGCGTAATCCAGCGTGGACAGCAAGGAAGAGAGCTGTTGCAGCTGGCGCGTGCGCTGATCCAGCGCGCGGGCGATGCTCTGGCTTAACCGCTGCCCGAGCGGCTTTAAGCAGCCTTCCAGCAGGTGAATATCTTTCACCAGCAGCTGCGGTTTCAGGGCGGCGGCCAGCACTGCCCATTGCTGATGCTTGCGTGAAAGCAGCGCGGGCAAGCCCTGGGCCAGCCGCTCGCGCCAATCGTCCAGCCGCTGCTGGCGGTGCTCAAGCAGCGCGTGCGGGCGCGGCAGGCCGCGCATCAGCCCGCGCAGCACGTCGCGGCGATGGGTGAGATAACGCGTCATGCCCGCCTGCAGGCGGCATTGCAGCTCGCCGCAGGTCAGCAGCAGCTCGTCGCGCACCGGCACCGCCATCTCCGCTGCGGCGGTGGGGGTGGGAGCGCGCCGGTCGGAGACGAAATCAATCAGCGTGGTGTCCGTTTCATGACCGACGGCGGAGATCAGCGGGATGGCGGAGGCCGCAACTGCGCGCACAACGATTTCTTCGTTGAACGCCCATAAATCCTCCACCGAGCCACCGCCGCGCGCCACGATCAGCACGTCCGGGCGCGGCATCAGCGTCTGAAAACCGGCGATGGCGGCGGCCAGCTGCGCCGCCGCGCCTTCGCCCTGCACAGCCACCGGCCACAGGATGACATGGCAGCCGCAGCGCTCGCTGAGGCGGTGGAGAATATCGCGCAGCACCGCGCCGGTGGGCGAGGTGACAACGCCAATCACCCGCGGCAGGAACGGCAGCGCCTTCTTGCGCTCAGCCGCGAACAGCCCTTCGGCGGCCAGCATCGCCCTGCGCTTTTCCAGGAGCGCCATCAGCGCGCCGACGCCCGCCGGTTCCAAATGCTCCACCACGATCTGATACGAGGATTTGCCGGGATAGGTGGTGATGCGCCCGGTAGCGATCACCTCCATTCCTTCCTCCACGGCGAAAGGAATGCGGGCGCAGGCGTTTTTCCAGCATACGGCATCCAGTACCGCGGCGCCGTCTTTCAGGCGGAAATAGCCGTGGCCGGAGCTGTGCACCTTCCAGGCGGAAATCTCGCCGCGCACGCGCACGCGGCCGAAACGCTCCTCCACGATGCGCTTCACCGCGCCGGCAATATCGCCGACGGTGTATTCCGGAACGTTGTGAAGTGCAGGGTTGCCGGGGGAAAGGGTTTCTGGCATAAGTGGACGGAATCATACAGGATTTTGTATCCATGCGAAAACGGATTCTCGTCATCGGCGGCGGCGGGCGCGAACACGCCTTGTGCTGGAAGCTGAAGCAATCGCCGCAGGTGGCGCATATTTATTGCGCCCCGGGCAATGGCGGCTGCAGGGAAGTGGCCGAATGCGTGGCGCTGGCGGGGCTTGAAGAGACTTTGGCGTTTTGCAAGGCCAATGCGGTGGACCTGGTGGCGATCGGGCCGGAGCAGCCGCTGGTGGATGGCTGGGCCGATGCGCTGCGGCGGGCGGGGTTTGCGGTGTTCGGGCCCGGAAAAGCGGCGGCGCAGCTGGAAGGCTCGAAAGGATTCACCAAGGCGCTGTGCGGCAAATACGGCATCCCCACGGCGGCGTATCAGACATTCACCGAGCCGGAATCCGCCAAGCGCCATGCCCGAGGG
>JAFATP010000003.1 GCA_019243895.1 Alphaproteobacteria bacterium | reverse complement strand
GGCGCTCACGAGGCTAGTGATCGCCAGCCATAACGACGGCAAATTGGCCGAGATCGCCGCGCTGCTGGAAGGGTTTCCCTTCGCCGTATGCTCCGCGGGTGCGCTCGGACTGGCGGAGCCGGAGGAAACCGGCGAGAGCTTCGCCGAGAACGCGGCACTGAAAGCCCGCGCCGCGGCGGAAGCGGCAGGGATGCCCGCGCTGGGGGATGATTCGGGACTGGCGATTCCGGCGCTGGACGGCGCTCCCGGCATTTATTCGGCGCGCTGGGCCGGGCAAAGCAAGAATTTCACGGCGGCTTTCGCCCGCATTCAGCAGGAGCTGCACGCGCGCGCCGTTGGGCCTGTCTCCGTGCCCGCCTATTTCATCTGCGCGCTATGCCTGGCGCGGCCGGGCGGAGCCACTCATCACTTCGAAGGACGGGTGGACGGGCATCTGGTGTTTCCGCCGCGCGGCAGCCGCGGCTTCGGTTATGATCCTATTTTCATCCCTCAAGGAGAGACGCAGACTTTCGCCGAAATGCCGGCGGCGCGCAAACAGGCGCTCAGCCATCGCGGGCAAGCACTGGCCAAGCTGATTGCATTTTTGCACGAATCTGTTAGTGACGAATAACAATTCTTATTGGAGGAATTTATGCGCGTATTTCTGTCTGCCCTTGCCCTCAGCAGCCTGGCTTTTTCTCCCGCACTTGCCGCCGCCGAGCATTATCACCTGGACCATGAGCACACCAGCATCCTCTTCTTCGTCAGTCATATGGGATTTTCGGAGATGGTCGGGCGCTTTACGCAATATGACGGCAGCTTCGATTTCGACCGCGAGCATCCGGAAAACAGCAAGGTGGAGATTACCCTGAAACCCGCCGGCATCGTCACCAGCAGCGCCAAGCTGGATAGCGAGCTTCAAGGCCAGAAATTTTTTAACAGCGCGCAATTTCCCGACGCTAAATTCGTCAGCACCGGCATCAAGGTGACCAGCCAGAACGAAGGCGACGTCACCGGCAATTTCACCATGCTCGGCGTCACCAAACCGCTCACCCTGCATGTGCGTTTCAACAAGGCTGATTACACTCCCTATACCGGCGCGTATGTGGCGGGATTTTCCGCCGAGGCCACGCTGAAGCGCTCCGATTACGGCATGAGCGCCTACATTCCTCAGGTGGCGGACGAGGTGCGGCTGCACGTGGAAACCGAAGGCGTCAACGATACCCGCGCCGCGCAGAAACCCGGCCATTGATGGTGCATTCCCGGCGCTTTCTTTTCCGGCTGTGCGGTGCGCTGCTCATTTTTTTCCTTGCATCCAGCGGTAATGCCGCCGAAAGCAACCTGTACCGCTCCGAGTTAGGCACGGCGCAGCTTTCGGCTGAGAGTCCTATCCACGCCGGAACGCCGTTTGACGTAAAACTCAATCTCACGCTGGCGCCGCACTGGCACACCTACGCTGATCCGCCGGGAGAAGCAGGCATCCCGCCGCGCATCGACTGGGAGTTGCCCGAAGGATTTTCCGCGGGAAGCCTCCGCTTTCCCGCGCCGCGCAGTTTCCACGAAGGCGGGCTTACCACGTACGGCTATGAAAACCGCGTGACGCTCACTTCGCGCTTTACCCCCGCCGCAACGCTGCGCGACGCGGTGACGATCAAGGCGCGCGCTTCCTGGCTGGTGTGCCATGATATCTGCATCCCCGAATCCGCCGCGTTCACACTGATGCTCCCGGCAAGCGCCGTGCCGCGGGAGCATGGGGCGGAAGGGCTTTCCTATATCCTGCTGCTGGCGCTGCTGGGAGGGCTGGTGCTGAACCTGATGCCGTGCGTGCTGCCGGTGCTGTCCTTCAAGGCGCTGAGCCTCTCCCGCCTGGCGCATATTCATCCGGCGGCGGCGCGCATGGAAGGCATTGCCTATACGCTCGGCATTGCCACATGCTTTGGCGCGCTGGCGGCGATGCTGATCGCGCTGCGGCAGGCTGGCGCGGCCATCGGCTGGGGCTATCAGCTGCAATCGCCGGCATTCGTGGCGTTTCTGGCCGTTCTGCTTTTCCTGATCGGGTTAAGCTTTTCCGGCTGGTTGCGGCTGCCCGGCTTCAGCATGGGAAGAGGCGTTGCCGCGCCGCGCCACCCGTTCTGGAACAGCTTCTTCACCGGCGCGCTGGCGGCGCTGGTGGCCACGCCCTGCACTGCGCCGTTCATGGCGGCCGCCACCGGCTATGCGCTGACGCTTGCCGCGCTGCCCGCCCTGCTGGTGTTCGAGGTGATGGCGCTGGGCCTGGCCCTGCCTTTCCTGCTGATCAGCTTTTTCCCGGCGGCGCTCCGCTTTCTGCCGCGCCCGGGCGCGTGGATGGAGCGGCTGAAAGAGCTGCTGGCGTTTCCCATGTATATTTCCGCCACGT
>JAFATP010000104.1 GCA_019243895.1 Alphaproteobacteria bacterium | reverse complement strand
CTCCCAGTCCGATCGGCTGCCCATGACGATTGCCACCCGCGCCCGCACGTTCATTCCCAACCACCTCAAAAGACAGGAGAATTGCACAAACCGCACAACTTGTCAAAGCTATTCGGGTATTCACTCCGCCAGTTGCGGGATAAACATAATATTAGTAAATAATTGTTAGACTATAGAAGTGCAGCTATTCTTCTCCGGGACGGCCTTCCGCTTAGGCGCGCTTATCCGCCACCGCGATGGCGTTGCCGCGCTCGAATTTGCCCTGATTGCCCCGATCCTGCTGCTTCTGCTGATGGGAACGGTTGAATTTTCTATTTTAATGTATGTGCAAAGCGTCATGGAAGGCGCGGCCTACAATGCCTCGCGGCTGGGCAAGACGGGTTATGCCGCCTCCGGACAAACCCGCCTGCAGAATGTCCTTGCCACCATCAACGCGCGGATCGGGGGGTTGGTGGATACCTCTCAAATGAATGTCAGCGCCATTTCTTACGGGTCATGGTCGCAGGTGCCTCAGAACGCCCCTGCTTCGAACGTGCAGAATCTGGGCGGGGCCGGGAATGTGGTGGTATACACCCTGTCATACCCATGGCACATCGCCACCCCTTTGATGCAGGCATTCCTCGGCACTAACGGCACCTATACCATCCAGGTACGCGCCGTTGTGCAAAACGAACCTTTCTGATTAGCGATATGCATCGCTCCATGCTCACTCTGCTGCGAACGAGACAAGGCGTCGCTGCTATTGAATTCGCCTTGCTGGCGCCGATTCTTCTGCTGCTGGTACTGGGCGGCACCGAACTCATCCGCTATCTACTGATCGTGCAAAAAGTTGATAAGGTGGCGGCGACTGTGGCCGATATCGTCACCCAATCCCCCTCCGTCAGCACGGCGGGACTGAATGAAATGCTAACAGCGGCCGCCCAGGTGATGAATCCCTACGGTTTCGGCATCAGCGGCGTCGCTATCCTCACCTCCATTTCGCAACAAAGCACCGGCAATTCGCCCGGTCCCAAGATCAACTGGACTTTTAAAGGCGGCGGCTCCCTGTCGCGCAACAGCCAACTCATGGTGCTTGCCAATGGCACTGTCAGCCTGCCGGGCGGACTGGTTCTCGATGATAAGGAGAACATCGTCGTCACGGAAGTTTACTACGCTTATAAGCCGATCCTGTCGGGCTACCTTCTGGGCAGCACAGATATTTACCGGACGGTGGTGTACAAACCGCGTCTGGGGGCGCTCACCGCGCCTCCCGGCTCATAACCCCCATAAGGAGTGACCATGCTTTCGCTTCTTTATTGCAGAAAGGGCGCCGTAACTCCCATTATCGCGGTAACAATCGTGGTGATGTTGATCGCCACCGGCGTGTCGGTGGACGCCGCACGCACCCAAATGGTGCAGTCCAAGCTGAATACGGCAACGGATGCGGCGGGGCTGGCCGCAGGCGCGACGCTGGATACGAAAAGCGCTAGCGCGGAAGCAATCAAATTTTTTAACGTGAATTATCCAACGGCCTATCTCGGATCAACCGTTAGCGGACCCGTGACTTCCCTCAGCAGCGACGGCACCACGATCACGGTCACTGCCAGCGCTAAGGTTCCCACCACGCTTCTCCGCGTAGTGGGAATGAGTACCCTGACCGTAAACGCCAGCTCGCAGATCACGCGGTCCGGGGGAGGTTTGGAAGTGGTGATGGTGCTGGATAATACCGGGTCCATGAATGATACGGTAAGCGCGGGCGGCACCAAGCTGCAGGGGTTGAAAACCGCCGCCACCGATCTTGTCAACATTCTGCACGGCACCAATCCCCCCGGCGCGCGGTTGTGGATCGGCCTGGTGCCGTTTTCGCAAACGGTCAATATCGGCACCGGCCAGCCCCAATGGATGGACGCGGCTTATGACGCCACCTTGAATTGGCACGGCTCAAGCTGGGAAGGATGCGTAGACGCGCGGTTGAAAGGCGAGGATGTCACCGATGACCCGCCTTCCACAATGCCTTTTCAGGCCTATATCTTTCCCTCTCCCGGCAGCCCGAATCTTTATTGCTCCGTGCAGGTCATTCCCATGACCGCCAGCAAAGACACCATCATTAACGGCATCAACGCCATGGTCGCCGCCGGCAATACGCACATCAACCTGGGAGCGGTATGGGGCTGGCGCATGCTCTCCCCCCGCTGGCGCGGCGTGTGGGGCGGTGAAATGAATGCCAATGCCCTGCCGCTGGATTATAATACGCCCAACATGAGCAAGGCTTTGATTCTGATGACAGACGGCCTGAACACCATGGACGACTTCACCCACACCGCTTATTGGCTCTTACATGATGGAAGGCTGGGAACCACGGACCAGGCCGCCGCGATTCAAACCCTGGACTCCCGCACGCTCCAAGTATGCAACAGCTTGAAGAGCAACGGGGTGATCATTTACACCATCGGCTTCGGCAACACGGGGGATGTAAACCCCGATCTGCTGAAAGGCTGCGCCAGCCAGCCCAGCTTCTTTTTTCTCGCCCCTACCAATGACCAGCTGGCCGCCGCTTTCCATGCCATCGGGGATTCGTTGACCAACCTGCGGGTGAGTCAGTAAACGCCACAATTGCCATCAGTGCATTGTTATCGCATTGTTATTGATCGTTTTTATCAAAATCCGCCACTCTTCGGCCGACAGTTTACCGCTGGGCGGAATCATCGGAAGAGTTAACTTAGCATTAAGTATTTTTCGTTTTTGATACAAATTGTTTCATGGTATAGTCCTTGCTGATTGTAGGGGGGAGGAGAAGGCCTCCGGGCACTCGCCAAAACCCTGCATATTAAGGAAACCCATGAAAACTGCGCAAGCCTTGAAAGATACTGTTAGAGAGCCGGACCGCACTGTTCTGCTACCCCAAGGACCCCGCCTGCAAGAGCGGCTCGGCATGCTCGGTATTCCCGAAGCCGAGATGACTCCTGCCGTCACCCTCGCCGTTTCCGCCCTGATGGAAAAAATGGACGATATCAGCCGGGAATTATCCCGCACCCGCGAGCAGCTGACGGAAATCGAGCAGCAGGTGGATGTGGATTGCATTGCCCCGATTCCGAACCGCCGCGCTTTCATGCGCCGCCTTTCCTGGGCCATTGCCATGCATGAGCGCTATGCGCATCCCTCCACGGTGCTTTATTTCGACCTCAATGATTTCAAGGCCATCAACGACACCTACGGCCATGCCGCCGGCGATATCGCCATCCGCCATGTCTCGCAGCTGCTCTCCGCCACCTTGCGCGAATCGGATTTCATTGCGCGCATCGGTGGCGACGAATTCGCCATCATCATGTATTACGCCAACGAGGACGCCGCACGGCGCCGCGGCAAGAAAATCGCTGACTCCCTGCGCACGACGCCTTTCGTATGCAACGGCCAGCCCATCACGCTTACCACCGCCTACGGCTGCTACAGCATCCGCAGCGGGGATGATGCGGAAAGCGCATTGGCCGCCGCCGATATGTCCATGTATGTGGACAAACGCCGCGCTAAAACATCGCTGACTGAAGTACGGGCTTAACGGCTTTTAGGGCAAGCTTGCCTGCTTCGTCGTTTGTTGTTATGGTGGCGGCCCACAACTAAAATGGGGTTGCATGTTATTGTCATTCCGCCGCCTGACGTTATCGGTGCTCACCGGATCGTTAGTTGCCCTCGCCGCCGCTTCGGCGAATGCAGATGAAAAGCTTGTAACCGTCGGCACGGCGGGAGTCACCGGAGTTTATTATCCCGCAGGCGGCGCCATCTGCCGGCTGGTCAACCGGGGCCGCAAAGAGCACGGCATACGCTGCGCGGTGGAGTCCACCGGAGGCTCCATCAGCAACCTGGATGCCATGCGCGCCGGCGAGCTGGATATGGGTATCGTGCAGTCGGACTGGCTCTATCACGCCTATAAGGGCTCGGATCTTTTTGCCGACGAAGGCCCTAATCATCATCTGCGTGCCGTGTTCTCCCTGCACTCGGAACCTTTCATCGTGCTGACGCGCGCCGATGCGAAGATTGACAGTTTCGATCAATTGAAAGGCAAGCGCATCAACATTGGCAGCCCCGGCTCAGGCATGCGCGCAACCATGGAAGCGTTGATGAAGCGCAAGGGATGGACCGAGAAAAGTTTCGCCAGCGTGATGGAGCTTAAGCCCTCCGAGCAGGCGCAGGCGCTGTGCGCCAACCGCATCGATGCGATGATTTACGCGGCGGGCAATCCCAACGGCGCGATTCAGCAGGTGACCATGCTCTGCAATACCAAGCTGGTGGGCGTTACCGGCCCGGATGCCGATGCGCTGGTGCAGGAGAATCCTTATTACTTTCGCGCGGTAATCCCCGGCGGCATGTATCAGGGAAATCCGAACCCGGTGCAGACCATTGGCGTGGAAGCCGTGCTGGTGGCGCCGGACACGCTGTCGCCGGAGATCGTCTACGACATGGTCAAGGCGGTATTCGACAATCTGGATAATTTCAAGACGCTGCATCCGGTGTTCGCCACGCTCGATGCGCCGCATATGGTGCATGATGCCGCCACCCTCGCCCCCCTGCACGAGGGCGCCGCACGTTACTACCGCGAAAAAGGCCTGCTGCATTAAACTCCGGAAAAGCGCGGCTGTGCTGCGGTGCACAAGCCTATATCGCTTGACTCGCGGTAATGGGCTTTTTACAACTCGATCTCCCGCTGTCCTTTAGGAGCAGGCATGAAGCTATGGCATAAAGTGTTGATAGGTCTGATCCTGGGCATCGCCTTCGGCTATCTGACCGGACAAACACCGCTGCTGGCAGGCTTGGGCTGGAACGGAAAGGACGTTCTCACCAATTACGTCAAGCCCATCGGCACTGTCTTCATTCATCTGATTAAGATGGTGGTGGTGCCGCTGATTTTCTTTTCGCTTATCTACGGCATCACCAATATGACAGACGCCGAGGCCTTTCGCCGCGTCGGCCTTAAATCCGTCGGCGCTTACCTGATGACGGGCGCCTTCGCAGTGGTGATCGGCCTCTCCTTCGGCACCGTTTTTCACCC
>JAFATP010000084.1 GCA_019243895.1 Alphaproteobacteria bacterium | reverse complement strand
AGGTTGGCGCCGTCCGCGCCCCAGCCGTGCAGAATAACCACAAGCTGCTTGGGCGGCCCGCCGGAGCGGGGAGGACGTTCGGGGCCGGTGAGCGTGAACATGCAACCTGCTTATCGCCGAATTCCGCCCCGCGCAAGCATAAGCGGTCGGATTAAACGGATGGTTTCACGCGCGCGAGGCACCCAAAAAATGTTCGGCAAGCATCGCCCGCGCTCTTTGCCCCGCCTTAAGCTCAAAGCAATTGATCACCGCAAGGCGAAATCCTCCCGGCGGCATGGCGTGCGCTTGCGGCGGCTTGTCAGGGTAAAAAGTGATTTGCACGCTGGAAATATGCGGCTGTGCCTTTATCGCCTCCACCAAGGCGGGCGGCGGCGGCTGATAATGCCGTCCATGCGGACCGAACAGGACGACGCTATAGGCTTCCGGAAGCGCTACCCGGGAAAAATCCCATTCGCCTTTCGCGTAAAGTTGTACCACCGCTTCCAGCCAGCCTTCCCCGTAAAGATCGGGCCATTGATCGGAAAACCGCAGGTGCATTTCGATAATACGCCCGCCGATCGTTTCTACATTAACCATGCCGGTATAGTTGTAGAGATGCTCGGCGAGCCACGCGCCACAATAGGCTTCAATGGCGGGCCGGGAGTCAGCCAGCACCGTCCAGTAATCGAATGTGCCGTCGCCCGCCGCCTTGCCCACGGTATGACGCCACCATTGCGCCTGCCCTTTAATGATCGCCGCGTCACTGCTTACATGCTCCCCTTGCAATCGCACCATCCACATATGGCCGGGTTGTAGGTGGCGTTGATATTCTTCCACGTTGTGCATCACGCGGCTACCGGCGCCCATGTCGTTTAAATTGTAAATGGGCTTGCTGAATACAGGAAAGGCGGAAGGCGAAATCCCGTGCGGGGCGTGCGGCAATTGCTGCGTTTCGCAGATCGACAATTTATTATAAACCCAGCGATGCGCCGGAAAGAGCGCATAGCAATCCGGGTCGTCCGTGGGGATGTCCACCGATTCCGGGCAACAAATATGTTCAAAATATTGAAGGCGCCACGGACCGCGCTCGATAATAGGCATATATTTATTCCGCCGTTTACGCGGCAGCGGAAAGCGTACCTTTTTTCCCCTGCGTTTGCGGGCGGGTCTGCAGGTAATATTCCACGGTGCGGGTGAGCGCCGTGCGCAGATCGGTGGTGGGCGACCAGTGCAGATGCGTCTGCGCGTTGCGGATCATCGGCACGCGCGTCACCAGATCCTGGTAGCCCTTGCCGTAATATTCCTCCCCTTTCACCGCCTGCAGCTTCACCTCGTCGCGGATGTTTTCATATCCCGGGTAATCGCCGATCACCTCCAGCAGCAGCTCTGCCAGCTCGGCCACGGAAGCTTCGTTGCCGGGATGGCCAATGTTGAAGATGCGGCCGTCGGCGCAGCCGTCTTTATTTTCAATGATGCGCACCAGCGCCTCGATGGCGTCGTCCACGTAGAGGAAGCAGCGCTTCTGCTTGCCGCCATCCACCAGGTGAATCGGCTGCCGGTGCAGGATGGCGCTGATGAACTGCGTCACCACGCGGCTGGAGCCTTCCTTGGATTCCCATGGATTGTCCAGCTTCGGCCCCACCCAGTTGAACGGGCGGAACAGGGTGAACGGCAGGCCGTGATGATGCCCGTAAGCGTAGATCACGCGATCCATCAGCTGCTTGGAGGCGGAATAAATCCAGCGCTCCTTCTGAATGGGGCCGGTCACCAGCGTGCTTTCCTCCTCGTCATACGGGCTGTCGGTGCTCATGCCGTAGACTTCGGAGGTGGAAGGAAACACCACGCGCTTATGATAGCGCACGCAATGCCGCACGATGGCTAGATTGGCTTCGAAATCCAGCTCAAACACCGCCAGCGGGTCTTTCACGTAAGTAGCGGGGGTGGCGATGGCCACCAGCGGCAGCACCACATCGCATTTCTTGATGTGATATTCCACCCATTCCTTGTTGATGGTGATGTCGCCTTCCACGAAGTGAAAGCGCGGATGCAGCAGGTTGTCGCCCAGCTTGTCGGTCTTCACGTCCATGGCAAAGATTTCCCAGTCCGGCCTGGTTTGCAGGATATATTCGGACAGGTTGCTGCCGATGAAGCCGTTGGCGCCCAGAATCAGGATTTTCAAGCTCATACTTTTTCCTTATGGATAAATCATTTGTCGGCGCATTACGCCGCTTCCTTGGTGACGCCGTTATGCTCCACCACCTGTTTCACCACGAAGCGCGGGCGCTTGCGCACCTCGGTATAAATGCGGCCCACATATTCGCCGATCAGGCCGAGCCCCGCCATGGTCACGCTCACCAGCAGGAATAAGATGGCGAACAGGGTGAAGATGCCGTCCGCTTCCGGCCCGATCACCACGCGCCGCGCCGCGATATACAGCACCAGCAGGAAGCTTAAGATTGAGAAAGTGATGCCGGTCAGCGTGAAGATCTGCAGCGGCACCACGGAGAAACTGGTCACCAGATCGAAATTGTAACGAATCAGCTTATACAGATTGTAATTGGATTTTCCGGCGGCGCGTTCCTCATGGCCCACCACCGCCTCGGCGGGGTTGGCCGCGAGATATTGGCTGAGGGCGGTGATGAAGGGCGTCGCCTCGCCGCTTTCCACGATCTGGTCGATGATGTAGCGCCGGTAGGCGCGCAGCATGCAGCCGTGGTCGGTCATGCGGATGTTGGTAATGCGCTCGCGCAGGATATTGGAAAGTTTTGAAACGCCTTTGCGCCAGCTTTTATCCTGCCGGTCGCCGCGGATGCCGCCCGCCACGTCATGCCCATCTTCAATCAGCGCCAGCAGCTTGGGAATGTCCTCCGGCGGGTTCTGCAGGTCGCAATCGAGCGTCACCACCACCTCGCCGCGCACATGCTCGAACCCGGCCATGATGGCCGGGTGCTGGCCGTAATTGCGCATGAACTGCACGATGCGGATCTGTTCCGGCCGGCGCGCATGCAACTGCTCCAGCACGTCCTGCGAACGGTCGCGGCTGCCGTCATTAACGAAGATCACCTCATAGGGTTTTCCCACTCCGTCCAATACCGGGAAGAGGCGGCTATATAGGATGGGAAGCGTCTCTTCCTCGTTGTAAACGGGAATAACGACGCTCAGGTAAGGATTTTTAAGCATCCGGCCCTTTTACCATAATTTAAGGAATAAGGCTAGCGGGGATTGTTATTTTTGCCGAAGGAAAAATCCAGGCGGAAAGAGGTAGTTTTGGTAAGCTAACGCGCAGAAAAG
>JAFATP010000274.1 GCA_019243895.1 Alphaproteobacteria bacterium | reverse complement strand
GGCCGAGCGCCTGTCGATGCCGCTCGAGAAGGTCCGCAAGGTGATGAAGATCGCCAAGGAGCCGATCAGCCTCGAGACTCCGATCGGCGACGAGGAGGACTCGCATCTCGGCGACTTCATCGAGGACAAGAACGCGGTGATCCCGGTCGACGCCGCGATCCAGGCCAACCTGAAGGAGACGGTCACGCGCGTGCTGGCGTCGCTGACCCCGCGCGAAGAGCGCGTGCTCCGCATGCGCTTCGGCATCGGCATGAACACCGATCACACGCTGGAGGAGGTGGGCCAGCAATTTTCGGTGACGCGCGAGCGTATCCGCCAGATCGAAGCCAAGGCCCTGCGCAAATTGAAGCATCCCAGCCGCAGCCGGAAGCTTCGCAGCTTTTTGGATTATTGATTTCGGCGCTCAACCAATCTGCGCTTCGTCGCGTGAATCAACTCGCGGTTTCCGCCAACTCCGTCGGTTCCAGCGCGTGAAGCTCCTCTTCCACCCGTTGCAGCTGCGTGCGCGCCGCCTGCAATTCCTGATGCACCGCCGAAAGCCGCGCCAGCATGCCGTCGCTTGCGTCCTGTTGCTGCAACTGTATTAGCTCCGCTTCCAGCCCGGCTTTCCGCAGCGTCAGGGCCAGCTGCCGCCATTGCAGCCGCAGCTCGGCAAGCGGCGGCGGCGGGTTAGTGCAGCGCAGAAGCGCAATCGCCTCACCGTGAGATTGATCCAGCGCGGCGCGCAGGGCTGCGCCGTTTGCTTCGGGCGCGTGCATCATCTCCAGCAATGCCTGATGCAGCGCGTCCAGCGCCGGGTGGCCGCATGGCTCCATGTGGAGGAATGCCTCGGCTTCCGGTTCGTGCAGCAGTTCCGGGCGCATCGCGAACAGCGCCAAGGCCTGCTGCATGGCGTGAAGCTGCGCCGCGCGCGCAGGCGGCGCATGCAATGTGAGCGCTGGCGGCGCGGCGGATTGCCCTTTCTTGGCGGCCCAGGCGTGCCCCAGCTTTTCATCGAAATATAATTTAAACTCCTCGCGCATGCCGCGGTCGGCCACGCGCTGCGTCATCAGCGCGAAAATTTTTTTCAATTCGGCTTTTTCACGCGGCTGCACGGCTTTCTGCGCGAAATGTCGCCACAGCACCTCCGGCAAATCCGCCGCCTGCGCGATGCATTCCTCCAGCGCTGCCGCGCCGCCCTTGCGCAGCAGGCTGTCCGGGTCTTCCCCGGACGGCACGAAGGCAAAGCGCAGGCCCTGCTCCGCCGTGATCAGCGGCAGCGCCAGCTCGGCGGCGCGGATGGAAGCGCGCTTGCCGGCCTCGTCGCCGTCCAGGCAGAGCACGGGCTCCTTGGCAAAGCGCCACAGCGTTTTCAAATGCGTTTCGGTAACGGCGGTGCCCAGCGTGGCCACGGTGGAGGCAAATCCCGCCTGCACCATTGCAATGGCATCCATATAGCCCTCCACGATGATGGCGTTTTCTTTCTCGCGCAGGGCGGCGCCCGCCTGATCGAGATTGAACAGCACCTCGCCTTTTTTGAAGAGCGGCGTCTCCGGCGAATTGAGATATTTCGGGGCATAAGACCCTGCCGCGGCCATCAGCCGTCCGCCAAACGCGATCACGCGGCCGCGCGCGTTGCGGATGGGAAAGATAATGCGGGAGCGGAAGCGGTCATAGCTGCCGCCGTCATCCGGCTTGATCAGCAGCCCCGCCTCCACCAGCACCGCTTCGGGAAAACCGAGCCCCAGCAGATAACGCTTCAGCGCCTCCCGCCCCTCCGGCGCATAGCCGATGCGGAAACGCCGGCATGTTTCGGTGGAAAGCTTCCGCGCCTCCAGATATTCCCGTGCCGTATAATGCCCGGCGAGCGCCAGTTGCTGCTGGAACCACGCCGAAGCGGCTTCCATCGCCTCCAGCAGGCGGGATTCGGCGGCATAGCGCGCATCCTCGGCGGGGGATTGCTCCGGCATCGCGATGCCAAGCTCGCGCGCTAGCTTCTTCACCGCTTCGCGCCAGGACAGCCGTTCATACCGCTCGATAAAGCCGATGGCGTCGCCATGCGCGCTGCAGCCGAAGCAATGGAAGAACCCCTTGACATCATTCACCGTGAACGAGGGCGTCTTTTCGCCGTGAAACGGGCATAGGCCCGTATATTCCTTGCCATGGCGCTTCAAGGGCACATAGCGGCCGATCAGGGAGGAAAGCGCCACCTGCGAGCGTATGCGTTCCAGCAATGCGGGCGGAAATGCCATGGTGTGTGATGCCGAAATTACGTATATTAGCCGTTGAAACGCTATGCCAATGACGAAATTCGTGCAACTGGCTTGGGAGGAAATGACGGTGCCGCTGCAGGTACGCAAGCGGCGCGGTTCCCGCCGCATGCGCCTGACATGGCAGCCGCTGACGCGCTCCGCCTTGCTCACGCTGCCGCCTCACGTGCCGCTGAAAGAAGGCATGCGTTTCGTGGAGAGCAGGAAGCCATGGCTTTACCGGCAGATTCAGGCGACGGGGGAGCGGGTGGCGCTGACGCCGGAAACCGTCATTCCCCTGCTGGGAGCGCGCGTGCGCATTGTGCATGCGCCGGAAGCGCGGGGAGTGACGCGCCAGGCGGAATGCCTGCTGGT
>JAFATP010000072.1 GCA_019243895.1 Alphaproteobacteria bacterium | reverse complement strand
CAGGCGGTGGAAGCGATTAGAGCGGCGCTGCGGGCGTAGCTTCTAGTGGCGTCGTTGTTGAGGCGCGTGCGGCACTCGTTCGGGTTCTACCAGAGCAGGCCGATTTTCTATAGCGTTGCGAACGGATTCCGCTGGTTCAAGCGCAGTCAATAATACAAGGCGATTCCGGCGCGGAGGGCAATTCAACCCTTCCTAGGAATTGGTCTTGAAGGCGCATCATACTCTCCTTGAATAACGTTATTTTTACATATGATGGTTATATTTCTTTAATAAGATATCTAGTTTATATTAATAAATTAATAATCACATCGTTTTCGAATAGCTCTTTTGGGAGGTTAGGCGGGGCGGGCATGGAGATGAGATAGCATCATTATGGCGGAGTCTTAGAGATTCAACATGCAAAAGAAAAAAGCGCGGTTTAGCCCGCGCCGTAAACTCCTCATCGGCGCGGTTATCCTGCTGCTCGCAGCGATGGGCGGAATCTATGCGCTTGCCACGCGCAACGACGAATCCACCGACGATGCCGCCATCGAGGCGCATGTGGCGCCGATTGCTTCCGACGTTTCCGGATATGTGGTGGCGCTGAACGTCGACGATAATCAGCGCGTCAAAGAGGGCGACGTGCTGCTGCAGATCGGTACGCAGGATTACCAGATCGCGCTCAACCACGCGCTGGCGGAGCTGACGGTGGCGGAGTCGCGGCTGGCGGCGGGGCATAATACGCTGGCCACCACGCGCGTTTCGGCACCCTCCACGCTGGAATCGGCGCGCGCGGCGCTGGCCGCGGCGCAATCGCAATGGAACAAGGCGGCATCCGATCTGCGCCGCCTGCGGGCGGTGCCGCCGGAAGCACGCAGCGCGCAGCAGCTGGATCAGGCCGACGCCGCCGAGAAAGCCGCCGCCGCCAACGTG
The DNA here is from genome assembly GCA_019243895.1 of Alphaproteobacteria bacterium. Lineage (GTDB taxonomy): Bacteria > Pseudomonadota > Alphaproteobacteria > Rickettsiales > SXRF01 > JAFATP01. The sequence goes on along the minus strand of JAFATP010000072.1, from coordinate 2,255 downwards.
GAGGACGCCAAAGCGCGGCTGAAATCGGCCGCCACCGCGCCCCAGACGGTCGCTGCGGCCGAGTCCGGCGTGCAGGAGCTACAGGCGGCGGTGGAGGTGGCAGGAGCGGATGTGGCGGCGGCGCGGAAAAGGCTGGACGACGCCACGATCAAGGCCCCGTTCGACGGGCGCATCTCCCGGCGCGGCGTGGAGCTCGGCGCTTACGTGCAGCCGGGCCAGCAGCTGATGTCGGTGGTGAGCGACGATTACTGGGTGGTGGCCAATTACAAGGAAACGCAGCTGAAGCGGATGCGCCCCGGCGACGGCGCGGAGATCCGCATCGACGCTTATCCCGGCAGAAAATACCGCGGCCACGTGGACAGCGTGCAAAGCGGCACCGGCGCCCGGTTTTCAGTGTTTCCGCCGGAAAACGCCACGGGCAATTTCGTGAAGATCGTGCAGCGCGTGCCGGTGAAAATCGTGTTCGACGAGAAGCCCGATGCGTCGCTGCCGGTGGGGCCGGGCATGTCCGTTGAACCGGTGGTGCATGTGCAATGAACGCCGCCGCCACCGAGAAACCGGCGGCCAATCCCTGGCTGGTGGCCATCGTCGTCAGCGTGGTGACGTTCATGGAAGTGCTGGACACTACTATCACCAACGTGTCGCTGTCGCATATCGCGGGGTCTATGGCGGCGACGCAGGAGGAAAGCACCTGGGTGCTCACCTCGTATCTGATCGCCAACGGCATTGTGCTGCCGATTTCCGGCTGGCTTTCCGACGTGATGGGCCGCAAGCGGTTTTTTCTCACCTGCATCGCCGGGTTTACCCTGGCTTCGTTCGCCTGCGGCGTGGCGGGATCGCTGGAGATGCTGATTGCCTTCCGCCTGTTGCAGGGTTTCGCCGGGGGCGGGCTGCAACCCACCCAGCAGGCCATTATTCTCGATATTTTTCCGCCGGAGAAGCGGGGCATGGTATTCGGGCTGACCGGCGTGACGCTGATCGCCGCGCCCATCATTGGGCCGACGCTGGGCGGATGGATCACCGATAATTTCAGCTGGCGCTGGATTTTCTTCATCAACGTGCCGGTGGGGGCGGTGGCGCTGCTGATGGTGTCGCGCCTGGTGCAGGACCCGCCGCATGCGAAGGCCACCGGCGTCAAGAGCATCGATTACATCGGCCTGAGCCTGCTGGTGCTGGGGCTTGGCTGCCTGCAGGTGGTGCTGGATAAAGGCCAGCAGGAGGATTGGTTCGACAGCAATTTCATCCGCCTGTTCGCCGCCGTTTCCGCCACCGCATTGACGGCGGCGGTGCTGTGGCTGCTGCGGCAGAAAAACCCGGTGGTGGAATTGCGGCTGCTGAAAGACCGCGCCTTCGGCATGGCGTGCGCGCTGATTTTTTTCACCGGCTTCGTGCTGTACGGCTCCAGCGCGCTGCTGCCGCTGCTGGTGCAGAGCCAGTTCGGCTATGACGCGACGCTGGCCGGACTGGTGCTGTCGCCGGGCGGTGTTGCGGTGATCGTATTGATGCCGCTTTCCGGCAGGCTGGTGTCCAGGGTGCAGGCGCGCTGGCTGATCGGCATCGGGCTTTCGCTGTGCGCTACCGGCATGTGGCTTACCATGCAGGTGACGCCGCAGACCAATTACGCCAGCTTTGTGTGGATGCGCATCGTGCAGGTGGTGGGGCTGCCGTTCCTGTTCGTGCCCACCAGCACGCTGGCGTTTTTTCATATCCGCAAGGAGCAGAATAACAAGGCGTCCGCGCTCTATGCCATGTCGCGCAATCTCGGTGGCAGCGTGGGCATCGCCATTATGGCCACCTATGTTTCCCGGCATCAGCAGATTCACCAGGCGTATCTTTCCGGTCATCTGGGGGCGGCGGATCCCGTCTACCAGCAGCGGCTGCGGGAAACGGCCCAGGGGATCGGCGGGCCTGGCGCCACCGCGAGCGCGCTCGGCCATTTATACCGCGAGCTGCTGAACCAGGCCACCATCCTCGCGTATCACGATGCCTTTATGCTGCTGAGCCTGATCATGGCCGCCGGCGCGGCTTGCACGCTGCTGCTGCCCGCTAACCGGCCCAAGGCCGCCGGCCCGGAAACCACGGCGCATTAAAGCGATAGACGGTGAGCCGAGGCCCGATCGCTAAATCGGCAGCTTCCTGGGCCGCACCGTTTTCAGCCAGGTGACGATCATCAGGCGCGTCACCAGCACGGCGGTGAACAGCGAGGCCATGATGCCGATGGAAAGGGTGATGCCGAAGCCCTTCACCGTTCCGGT
>JAFATP010000002.1 GCA_019243895.1 Alphaproteobacteria bacterium | reverse complement strand
CTGAAACCGGAAGACCGCAGCGCGTTAGTGGAAGAGATCGCCATTGTTGCCCAGATGCTGCAATCCCAAACAAATTGTATCAAGGTGAATATCGCCGCCTTGGGCAATCAGGTGCCGCAGCTGCATGTGCATGTTATCGCGCGCTTCATGGGTGATGCCGCATGGCCGCAACCAGTCTGGTGTGCGCGCGCTTCGGCGCAAGCTTACGGCAGAGAAAAGGCCGAAGAGATGCGGGCAAAGCTGCAAGAGGGCTTGCGCGCGCTTTTCTCCCACATTACATGTTTGTAATCTCTTGGTCATCTCCGGGTTATCTTGCCCGCCTGATGATGCAGCCGGCATGACCGTGCCGTGCAATCCCAAACCTCATAAAAAGGACCGATTATGAAAAAGTTTTCCGCCGCTTTGGTGGTGTTTACGATGCTGGCGGCTCCCGCGCTGGCGCAGACGAGCGACCCGATGGGTGCCAATGGCAACAGCGGCGCGGAGGCATCGCCTTCCTCCACCAAGCATCACAAGTCCCACCGCAAGAGCCATACCAAGCATAAGACTTCCAGTTCCAACTCCGGCTCGGACAATACTTCAGGCACGCAACAGTAATCGCTTGTTTCCGAGAGGCATTACAAGTATGTAATGCACGTGCCATCACCACGTATGACATTATGTGGTAAGGCTTAAGTAAGCTGGGCTCACAAGGCTCGGTGATGACAACCGAATATCTTTGAGAGGATACGTTATGAATAAGATGACCCTGCTCGCTGCGCTTGCCAGCGTTGCTTTTGTAACCCCCGCCTTCGCGCAAACGCCTGCTACCGACACCACCACCGGCTCTGCTGCCGCGGAAGCTGCGCAGAAAGGTCCCGGCAAATACTCCTCCGAGACCAAGGAAAAGGTGAAGGTCAGCAAAAGCGGTGCTACCAAGGACGTGACCGAATCCGAGACCGTGAGCGATCCGAAAGGCCTCGGCAATAAGGTGAAGCACAAGACCAAGCACGTCAAGAAGACCGACAAGAACGGCAACGTCACCAAGGATAAGACCACGGTGGACGGAAAGACGACGGACAATACCAAGACCGGCCAATAATCTTGCCGGGGACAAGCGAAACGCGCCAGCTTCGGCTGGCGCGTTTTTTTATGGCGGATGCGTTCTTTCCGCTTGCATTTTCCCCATGCTTGCCTAATCCCTAACTACTCCAACGGCTCCGGCGGCTCGGTAGCTCAGCGGTAGAGCAGGGGAATCATAATCCCTTGGTCGGGGGTTCAAATCCCTCCCGAGCCACCACGCTTCGCCCTGCGGGTTTCGCGTGGCGCAGCCACGGAGAGCACCAGCGGCTTGGACGGAGCAGTGCCCGGCATAGCTCCGAAGGAGCGACGACGGGCTGGAGCAATTCATGTGGTACGTTTATATCATTACAAGCATTAATCATCCCGATCAGGAATATACTGGCGCATCTGCTGACTTAAAACAGCGCTTATCGATCACAGGTCTGGAAATCAACGCATACCGCTAATTTGCTCCATGGAAGTTGATCTGGTATTGTGCATTTCCGGATAATATAAGGCTCTGGAATTTGAAAAATACTTAAAATGGCATTCTGGCAGGGCATTTGCAAAGAAAAGATTATGCACCTAAAAATCGAACACGAAGACAATCCCGACTCCTCCGCCATTTCTGCCATACAAAAAGGTTTGGACGCTTATAATATCGCCATCGCAGGAGAGTATAATACCAGGCCACTTTGGCTCTTTGGCAGGGATGAGGCGAGTGTTATTCAAGCCGGATTAAAAGGACAAACACATTACAGCTGGCTATACGTTGATTGGCTGTGGATTGCCGAGTCTTTCCGAGGGCATGACTACGGATCGAAACTGCTGCTACAGGCGGAGAATATTGCGAAAGAACGCGGATGCGTTGGCGCTTTTCTTTATACATATCGGTTTCAGGCTCCAGACTTTTACCAGAAATATGGCTACAAAGAATTCGGGCGAGTGGAAAACTTACCGCCCGGCCATTCACGAATTTATTTTAGTAAGACGTTTTGATGCCGCAGCTAGTGCGATACCACAGGCCGCTAATCAACAATCTCATATCCTCGCAGGTTCTGAACTATACACCAGGGCCCACCACGCTTCGCCCCGATGGGGCCACGGGCTGGAGCAATATTACGCATGACACTAATCAGCAACTACATCAGCGCCTGCGCCAGGATAAACGCGATGGACAAGCAGGAAAACCCCAGTCCGAGCGCCACGCCAAGCCGGCTCACGCGCAAGAAATAATGCTTGCGATACCAGACGATGGATTTAGCGTATATCACGGCAAGCGCCGCGGTGATGGCGTAGGTATAGCGATGATCCTGACACCAGGCGGTGGGGTAAAGCCCGCGATACACAATTAATGCCGCCACCTGGATACTGGCGAAGAAAAGGAATGGCATCCACTCCGCGGAACGCGCCTTGTCCAGAACAACGGCGGGAATGATGGCGGCGGCCATGTAGAGCACCAACCCCAGCTCGGCCAGGCTGAGCCATCGCGCCAGCAGGCGAGCCTTCCAGCTAAAACCGCTGAATAGGGCGCTTTTCAAATAGCTGTTCCAGAAATACAGCCGTCCGCCCGGATTGTGATAGGGGTCAAAAAATGCTTCCTTAACGAAGGTGGGGTAATCGAAGCTGATGTAGTAATATAAATCGTCCTGGATGAACGTGGTCTTATCACTCTCCCAAACGTTGGCTATCATCAGCGGCTTGGCGCCGGGATGCATGATGCGATAATAATAATAGATCCGCCCGAAGGTGAATGCGCCGGTGAGCATGGCTGTCGCAAGGGCCAGCAGCACGGATTGATTCCATATGCTGCGGACTGGAAACCGCTCTCGATACCATCGGTAAAGCACCGTGCCGCCGATCAGAGGAAAGAGCAGGATGCCGTTATTCTTAAAGGCCAAGGCGATGGCGCCCCATAATAGCGCCAGCGCCAGCTGCCGCGGCCGCGGGCGCCGCCACCACCGCATGACATAGTAAAATGATGCCAGCTGCGATAAATATTCCGGTATGTCATTGTTAATGGCCGATGACTTGAGGATGCCAAGCGGCCAGAAAACCAGCAGGATCAAGCCCGTATAATAGGCGAAAGGCGAGAAAATCGTTTCGCGCAGCAGTCGGCATCCGAAATAAAGAAAGCCCATATGGAAGCAAAGCGACAGGAAACGCACTCCTGTGGCGGGGTCTAGATGAAGCGCCGCGGCGGCGTTAAACCACATCGACCCGAGAAAATAATATAACGGAGGCTGAAAACATTCCCAGCAGTCATCCGGCAAAGGAATGCCGTGCTCCGCGATATGTCGCACATAATCGAGGTGGTCATCGATGCTGATGGAAAGATGGCTAACGGGAGTAAGCGCAAAATGAATGAAGCAGAGTGCCAATCCCGCAGCGATGATCGCCGCGTCATACTTCCAGGAAATGCGTATCGCCATTATTCACGCCTTTCATGCCGGATCGTTTTTATGATGCTGTGCCAGCCACAATCGCACCCAAACTCGCAGATGTCTTGCGCCATCGGGGAAGCTGCGCAAATGGGATTTGCGGTTGCGGCCATCGGGAAAGAGGGTGGTGGGCACTTCGGATATGACTAAACCGGCCTGCGCCGCGCGGATGACCATTTCGCTGGCGAATTCCATGCCGTCACTTTGCAGCACCAACGCGCCGATGGCGCGGCGGCGGAAAGCCCGCAGACCGCAATTGATATCGCCGATGCGCGTGCCGAACATGCGGTTGACCGCCCATGTCATCACCGGAGTTCCGATATAACGATGCAGATGAGACATGGCCCCCGGCTTGATGCCGCCCGTGAAGCGGTTGCCTATTACCAGGTCGGCTCCGGCGTCCAGGACTTCAAGGTAAGGTTTCAGGCTGGCGGGGGCGAAATCATACGACAGGTCGGAATCTCCCATGATGATATAATCGCCTTGTGCCGCCGCGATGCCGGCGCGCACAGCTACGCCATAACCGCGTTGCGCTACCTGCAAAATCCGGGCTCCCGCTGCCGTTGCCGCGGCAACGGAAGAGTCGCTGCTGCCGTTGTCCACCACTAAAATCTCTCCGCGCCACTGAAGCGCTTGGAGCGTTTGGCTGGCAATGGCAACGCAATCGCCGACCGTGTTGACCTCATTGAGACAGGGCATCAGAAATGTCACCGTTCGGATGGCGGTGCCTGGTTTATTTGCGGATGTCTCCATCAGGGGAGATCTCATTTTAAGCTGTTATTCATGCAGCCATCAAATCATAATATGGAGAACATGGCCAGAGAGAGACTAACCGCTTTCATATAGCCGTTTTTTGCCATAACTATGGATATCTTTCATTTCAGGGGATCGATACCATGCGCATGAATCTCATTGGCACGCTCACCCTCTGCAAGCGCGAAACGTGGCGCTTTCTGAAGGTGTGGAACCAAACGGTGGTGGCGCCGATGGTGACCACGCTGCTTTTCCTTGCCATCCTCACTCTGGCGCAAGGCGGCCAGACCCGCAATATGGAAGGAGTTCCCTATAGCCAGTTCATCGCGCCCGGCCTGATCATGATGGCCATCGTTCAGAATGCGTTCGCCAACACCTCCTCCTCGCTGATGCTGGCGAAAATCCAGGGCGTGATCATCGATTTCCTGATGCCGCCGCTGACCGGCGCCGAAATCACGCTGAGCCTGGTGGCCGGCGGCGTGGTACGCGGCGTTCTGGTGGGAATCTGCGTGTCGGGGGCAGTGTATATTTTCGTGCCGTTCACGCTGGCACACCCGCTGATCGCGGTGTTTCACGTGCTGGCCGCCAGCGTGATGCTGGCATTGTTCGGCGTGGTGACGGGAGTGTGGTCGCAATCCTTCGACCAGCTCTCCGCGATTACCAATTACATCATCACGCCGCTGGCGTTTCTTTCCGGCACGTTTTACTCCATCCGTCATTTGCCCGCGTTCTGGTATCATCTATGCCATTTCAACCCCTTCTTTTATATGATCGACGGTTTCCGCTATGCCATCGTCGGCTATTCCGATAGCTCGCCGCTGATGGGAATTGTGGTGATGCTGGTGACTACCGTCATCATGTGGGCGATCATCCAGACCGCCATCACGCGCGGCTGGCGGCTGAAGAGTTGACAACCGCCCTGCGCGGCAGTACTCTCACCGCTTTTCTTTAAATAATAGGCGGTTATGATCTCCCCTCTGATGCCGGTGTATCGGCGTAGCGATATCCAGATGGTGCGCGGCGAGGGGTGCTACCTGTTCGATGAAAACGGACGGCGCTATCTGGATTTCGCCACCGGCATCGCCGTTAACGCGCTGGGCCATTGCCATCCGCATTTGGTGGCGGCGCTCAAGCAGCAGGCGGATACGCTGTGGCATTGCTCCAATCTTTACCGCATTCCCCAGGCCGAAGAGCTTGCTTCCAGGCTGGTGGAAGCCACATTCGCCGATAGCATTTTTTTCTGCTCATCGGGCGCCGAGGCGGTGGAATGCGGCATCAAGATTCTGCGGCGCTTCCATCATGCGGCCGCCAACCCGCAGCGCCAGCGCATCATCGTGTTCGAAGGGGGCTTCCACGGCCGCACCATGGCAGGCATCTCCGCCGGCGGCAATGAACATGCGCGCGAGGGATACCAGCCGCTGTTGCCGGGGTTTGACCGGGTGGCATTCAACGATCTGGCGGCGGTGGAGCGCGCCGTGACGCCGGAAACGGCGGGCATCCTGCTGGAGCCGGTGCAGGGCGAGGGAGGGGTGCGCGTGGCCGCCCCGGCCTTCCTGCGCGGCGTACGTCAGCTCTGCGACCGGCAGGGCTTATTGCTGATGCTGGACGAGGTGCAATGCGGCATGGGACGCACCGGCACCCTGTTCGCCCACGAGACGGCGGGCATTGCGCCGGATGTGATGGCGGCAGCCAAGGGCATCGGCGGCGGCTTTCCGCTGGCGGCGTGCCTGGCCACCGCGCGCGCCGCTGCCTGCATGACGCCGGGAAGCCACGGTTCCACCTATGGCGCCAACCCGCTGGCGATGGCGGTGGGGAACGCTGTGATGGATATCATTTATGATAAAAAATTCATGTTAAATGTCAGGGAAATAGGAAAAATTCTGCAAGAATCACTTGAAGCAATTTCCACACGATTTCCTGCCCGTATCGAAACGGTGCGGGGGACCGGATTGATGCTCGGGCTGAAGACGCGTGGCGCGCCATATGCGCTGGCCGACGCATTGCGCGCCAATGGCCTGCTTACGGCCCCAACCGCAGGGGATGCCGTGATCCGCATCCTGCCGCCGCTGATTATTACCCAAGCCGAGGTGGATGAAGCGGCGATGATTCTGGAACAGACACTGGCGGAAGGAAACTAGAATGGAAACGCCCCGGCATTTCATCGACCTGCATCATATTGACAGCGGCGTGCTGCAGCGGATACTGGAAGTGGCCAAAGAGCTGAAGGCGGCGCGGCGGCAGGGCGGGCGGCCCAAGCTGTTGGAAGGCCGCACGCTGGCCATGATTTTCGAAAAAAATTCCACGCGCACGCGGGTATCGTTCGAAGTGGCCATGCTGGAGCTGGGCGGCAACGTGCTATCCTTCAGCAGCGGCGAGCTGCAGCTCGGGCGGGGGGAAACGGTGGCGGACACTGCGCGTGTGCTGTCGCGCTATGTGGACGCCATCATGCTGCGCTGCCATGCCCACCGCACGCTGGAGGAGCTCGCGGGCGCCGCCGCCATTCCCGTCATTAACGGGCTTACCAACGGCTGCCACCCGTGCCAGATTATGGCGGACCTGATGACCTTTGAAGAGAAGCGCGGCCCGGCGGCAGGCAAAACCTTCGCCTGGGTGGGCGACGGCAACAACATGGCCAACACGTTCATCGCCGCGGCCGGGCAGTTCGGCTTGACCCTGCGCCTGGCATGTCCGCCGCAGCTCGCGCCATCGCAGGGCATGATCAAATGGGCGCGCGAGCGGGGAGCCACGGTGACGCTGACGGAGAACCCCGTCCGGGCCGTGGCGGGGGCCGATGCCGTCATCACCGATACCTGGGTTTCCATGGGAGACCGGGATACCGAAACCCGCTATGAACTGCTTGCGCCCTATCAGGTAAACGCAGCTTTAATGGCGCAGGCGGGCAAGGATGCGCTTTTCATGCATTGCCTGCCGGCGCATCGCGGCGAAGAGGTGACGGCGGAGGTGATCGACGGCCCGCAATCCGCCGTGTGGGACGAGGCGGAAAACCGTCTGCATGTACAGAAAGCCATTCTATTGTGGTGTCTGCACGCCTTATGAGATGATGATGGGCGTCAGGATGCTTGCAACTTTCAGCACGCTCAGCAAATCTTCCTTTCGCAGCGCGACGCAGCCTTCGGTGGACGCATAATCGGCCGTTGCAACATGCAGGAAAATGGCGCTGCCCTTGCCGGGAATAATCGGGTCGTCGTTATAACCCAGCGGCACGATGAGGTCATACAGCGCGTCCTCGCGCCACAGGCGCTCAAAAGAACGCGGCACGCCCCCTCCCGGCCCCCCCCTTTCGGGGGGGGGAATGAGAGGTGGAGGTACAAGAGCAGGAATGGTCATGTGACGGTTATACAGCGCGTGGCCGGAGTCATCGCACCAGCAATCTTCCGGGTGCAGGACGCGCAAGGGCAGCGCGGTTTCAGGGGGCGGCAGGCGATCCGGGCGATACCAGCATTCCCGCAATAGCCAGCATCCGGCCGGCGTGCCGCCATCTCCCTCGCGCTTTGCGCTTGCGGGAACGATGCCGCCCCGGCCTGCCGCGCAGCGATAGGTTTTGCCGGCGCAGGTGAGTGTATCACCCGAAACCATCAGCGACGGAGCCGGCGCGCGCG
>JAFATP010000245.1 GCA_019243895.1 Alphaproteobacteria bacterium | reverse complement strand
GTATTTACGTCTTCGCCGGGCCGAACGGCGCGGGCAAGACCACTTTTGCCAACGTGTTGCTGCCGCGCTTTCTCCAGGTGGATCATTTCGTGAACGCCGACACCATCGCGCGCGGGCTTTCGGCTTTCGCGCCCGGAGGCGGTGCGGATCGATCTGGGTGGCCTCGGCGGATATATCGCTCTTTCGCGTGGCGCTGCGCGTGGCCCAAGGCGGACACGACGTGCCGGAGAAGGATGTGCGGCGGCGCTATCAGCGCAGCATTTCCAATATGTTATCGCTCTACTTGCCCCTTGCGGACTATGCGGAAATTTGGCATAATACCCAAGATGAAGGGTATCAGAAGATTGTGACCAAGGCCGGGGGCGATGTGAAGATTCACCAGGAGGATATGTGGAAATCTGTTACGGCAAAGATATAGACCCCGCCTCTTTAAATGGTTTTGCCGCTACGCACGAAGCAACGGCGAAGGCCGCTCCCTTGGCCTTTGCGGAAGCCTACCGCATGGCCAAGGCCTATCACACCCCCTTAGTGGGTGAGCATAACGGCCGCCTGGCTTATATTGACCCGCATAAATATTCCCTCGAAGACATTCTTGCCGGGCGCTGGAAGAGCGATCCGGGCATTTACGAATGGCACGCCGCCGACGCCGGATAACGCACCGCCTGCTTGCAATCGCATCCGGCGCCGCTATGGTGCCTTTCCATGAACTTATCCCCCATCCCCACCGGCGCATGGCCGTTTGAAGAGGCGGCCAAGCTGCTGGCGCGTTATGCCGATGCGCCGCCGGAAAAAGGCTATGTGCTGTTCGAGACCGGCTACGGCCCTTCCGGCCTGCCGCATATCGGCACGTTCGGCGAAGTGGCGCGCACCACCATGGTGCGGCACGCGTTTTCGCAGGTGAGCGACATTCCCACGCGCCTGTTCGCCTTTTCCGACGATATGGACGGCCTGCGCAAAGTACCGGAGAATCTGCCGCAGCCGGAAATGCTGCGTGAGAATCTCGGCAGGCCGCTGACCTCGATTCCCGATCCATTCGGCACGCATGAGAGCTTCGGCGCGCATATGAACGCCCGGCTGTGCCGATTTCTGGATCATTTCGGCTTTGAATACGAATTCAAAAGCTCCACCGCCACCTATCGCAGCGGGGAGTTCGACGCCGCGCTGCTGCAATTGCTGCAGCATTACGAGGAAGTGATGGCGGTGATGCTGCCCACGCTGGGCGAGGAACGCCAGCAAACCTACAGCCCCTTTCTCCCCGTTTCGCCGCGCTCCGGCAAGGTGCTGCTGGCCAGGGTGGTGGAAACCCGCAAGGCGCAAGGCACCATTGTGTATGAGGAGGAAGACGGCTCGCTGGAGGAAGCGCCGGTGACGGGCGGGCATTGCAAACTGCAATGGAAGCCGGACATGGGTATGCGCTGGGCGGCGCTGGGAGTGGATTACGAGATGTATGGCAAAGACCATTTAAGCTCCGCCGAGCTTTACAGCGCCATCTGCAAAATCATCGGCGGCAGGCCGCCGGAGCAGTTCTGCTATGAGCTGTTCCTGGATGACAAGGGGCAGAAAATTTCCAAATCCAAGGGCAACGGCCTCACCATCGACGAGTGGCTGCGCTATGCGCCGCCGGAGAGCCTGGCGCTTTATATGTATCAGGCGCCCAAACGCGCGAAGCGGCTTCATTTTGACGTCATCCCTAAAGCGGTGGATGAGTATCAATCCTTTCTGGAGAACTATCAGGCGGAGGATGAAGCCGCCCGCGTGAAAAATCCGGTGTGGCACGTCCATGGCGGCAATCCGCCGGCGCCTGAATCCGGCTTAAGCTTCAATCTGCTGCTGAACCTGGCAAGTGCGGCGGGCGCGGAATCGCCGGATGTGCTGTGGGGATTCATCAGCCGTTATCAGCCGGGGAGTAGCGCGCAGACGCATCCGTTCTTGAATAAGCTGGTGCAGGGCGCGGTGAATTATTACCATGATTTCGTGAAGCCTGCTAAGCGCTTCCGCCCGCCGACGGAGACGGAGCGACGGGCGCTGGAAGAGTTAGCCGGCTGGTTGGAACGGCAGCCGGACGACGTGACGGCCGAAGCGGTGCAGACCGAGATTTATGCCATCGGCAAGCGCCATCCGTTTGGCGAACTGAAAGCCTGGTTCGGTGCACTGTATGAAACGCTGCTGGGGCAAGCGCAGGGTCCGCGCATGGGATCGTTCGTGGAGCTTTTCGGCAGGACGGAGACTATTGCGCTGATCCGCAAGGCGCTGGCGGGCTAATGAAGTCGATACGGAATATTGGAGAAATCGCAGGAGCGTATAACGCCTTGCTGGTGGATTTATGGGGGTGCGTGCATGACGGCACCCGTCTTTATCCCGACGCGCTACCATGCCTGAAAATGCTGCATAAACTTAGGAAACCGGTGGTTTTCATTTCCAATGCGCCGCGGCGGGCGGCAAAAGCGGCGGTGGTGTTGACCGCATTAGGAGTGGACAGCTCGCTTTATAAAGGGGTGGTTACCTCCGGCGAAGCGGCTTTCAGCATTTTATCCGTTCCCGGGGCGATTCCGTCGCTCTCGGAGAAAGAAATGCCGGGCGTGTATTATTTCATCGGACCGGAACGCGATGCCGATGTGCTGGCGGGATTGAGCTATGTCCGCACGCATCGCGTGCAAGAAGCGGATTTCCTGGTGAATGCCGGGTTCGGCACGGATGAGCAGAGCACGGAGGATTTTCAGGGCTTATTGCAGCAGGCGGCCAAGCGCAGGCTGCCGATGGCGTGTTTGAACCCGGACAAGGAAGTAGTGAAGATCACCGGAGAGCGCTACCCGTGCGCGGGCGTGATCGCCGAGGCGTATGAGGCGATGGGCGGCGAGGTGATGTATATCGGCAAGCCTTACCCGGAAATATATGCGCGGGCGCTGGACTTGCTCGGCGCGCCGGCGCGCTCGCACGTGCTGGCCATCGGCGACGGATTGCATACGGATGTGCTGGGCGCGCGGAATGCGGGTATTGCTTCCGTGCTGATTACCGGCGGATTGCTGGGCCATCTGCTGCATAAGAGCGATGAAGAAATTCTTTACTGGCTGGCGCAGGCGGACGTGCAGCCGGATTACGTGATTTCCGCCTTAAGGTGGTGATCGGCGGCCAGCAGCATATACACGGCAGGCACCACGAACAGCGTGAACAGCGTGCCGATGCTTAAACCCGCCGCAATCACCAGCCCCATGTTGAAGCGCGAAACCGCGCCTGCGCCGTGCGCGGTAATCAGCGGCACCACGCCCAGCACCATGGCGGCGGTGGTCATCAGAATGGGCCGAAGGCGGATGCCCGCCGCGTCCTCAATGGCCTGACGCTTGGTTTTTCCTTCCTTCTGCAGCGTATTGGCGAATTGCACGATGAGAATGCCGTGCTTGCTGATCAGCCCCATCAGCGTCACCAATCCTACCTGCGTATAGATGTTCAGCGAAGCGCCGTGGATGCCCAGACTGATGAACACCAGCGCCCCGGCAATCGACATCGGTACGGAAACCAGGATGATCAGCGGGTCGTGGAAGCTTTCGAATTGCGCCGCCAGCGTAAGGAAAATGATGATGAGGGCGAAGGCGAACGTCACCAGGAAGCCGCTGGATTCCTGCACGAATTGGCGCGATTGCCCGGCGTAATCCACTGAATAGCCTTGCGGCAGCGTGCGGGCGGCCAGATCTTTCATATATTGCAGCGCCTGGCCCATCGGCACGCCGGGAAACATCACGCCCTGCACGGTGGCGGAGTTCATCTGCTGGAAATGGTTCAGCGATTCGGGGATGGTGCGGATTTTAATATGCGCGATGGTGGAGAGCGGCACCGTGCGGCCGTCGCCGGTGCGAATGTAATAATCGTGGAGCTGGGAGGGGGTGAGGCGCGAACGCTGCTGCACTTGCGGAATCACTTTATAGGAGCGTCCGGCCAGCGAGAAATAATTGACGTAGCCGCCCCCCAGCATGGCGCTAAGAGCCGTGCCGACGTCATTCATGGTCAGGCCCAGCTCCGCCGCCTTATCCTTGTCTATCTCCACAAATCCCTGCGGCTGGTCGATTTTCAAATCATTGTCCAGGAACATGAACAAGCCGCTCTTTTGCGCTTCCTGCATAAACCGCGATGACACTTCCAGCAGGCGCTCGAACGGCTCGGTGCTCTGGATGACGAACTGCACGGGGAATCCCCGGCTGCCGGGCAAAGGCGGCAGCTGGATGGCGGATACGCGCTCGCCGGTGATTTTATTCAGGTCCTGCTGCATCAGCGGTTGCAGGTCGTTGGAGGTGCGGGTGCGCTGGTCCCACGGTTTCAGCACCGCGCCCGCTACCACCTGGCCGGGACGGTCCAGCTGGAACACGTGATCGGTTTCGCGATAGGCGGATAAGAGCTTGTAGGTCTGGTGCGCATAAAGCTGCCGCTGCTGCAAAGTGGAATCCGGCGCGGGGATGGAATAGCCGATCACCACGCCCATGTCTTCCTGCGGCGCCAGTTCGCTGCGGGAGCTGGTGTAGAGAAAATAGATGCTGACGAAGATGATCAGCGCAAACACCACGGTCACCGCCAGATAATTCAGGCTGCCGTGCAACATGCGCTCGTAAAAGCGGTGCAGCCGCGCAAAGTTGCGGTCAATGAAATCCACCAGCCGCTCCTCCCAGCCGCTGCGGTCATGCCGGTGCGGGCGGAGGAATTGCGCGCAAAGCATGGGCGACAGCGTGAGCGCGACAATGGCGGAGACCGTTACCGCGCCCACCAGCGTGAAGGCGAATTCGGTAAACAGCGCGCCGGTCAGGCCGCCCTGGAAGCCGATCGGCACATACACGGCCACCAGCACGATGGTCATGGCGATGATGGGGCTTGCCAGCTCGCGCGCCGCGAGGATGGCGGCGTCGAAAGGCCGCAGGCCTTCCTCCAGGTGGCGGTTGGCGTTCTCCACCACAATGATGGCGTCGTCCACCACCAGCCCGATGCCCAGCACCAGCGCCAGCAGCGTCAGCAAATTGATGGAAAACCCGAGCGCCAGCATGGCGACGAACGCGCCGATCAACGACAGCGGAATGGCCACCACCGGAATCAGCACGGAGCGAGGCGAGCCGAGAAAGGCGAACACCACCAGCGTCACAATGACCAGGGCTTCGATCAACGTTCGCACCACTTCGTCGATCGAGCTGTTGACGAAGCGGGTGGAGTCGTAAACGATCTCGCCGGTCAAGCCTTGCGGCAATTGCGCCTGAATGGCGGGGAACACTTTCCGCACGCGGCTGATGACATCCAAAAGATTGGCGGCGGGGGCGACCTGGATGCCGATATATACGGCTTTCTTGTCGTCGAACGACACCTGCGATTCGTAATCCTCGGAGCCGAGGGTGACGTTGGCGACATCCTGAAGGCGCACGATGGCGCCACCCGCCTGCTTGATCACCAGATTCCGGAACTCCTCCAGGGAATGCAGGCTGGTGGAGGCGGTGAGGCTGAGCTGCACCATCTGCCCCTTGGTGGTGCCGAGGCCGGAGATGTAATTATTCTTCGCCAGCGCCGCGCCGACATCGGCGGCGGTGAGGCCGTAGGCCGCGAGTTTCTGCGGGTCCAGCCAGGCACGCAGGGCGAAATTCTTGGCGCCGATGAACTCCGCGTTCTGCACGCCCTCGATGGCCTGAAGCTTCGGCTGCACCACCCGCAGCAAGTAGTCGGTGATGTTGTTGGAGGCCAGCACGTCGCTGCCGAAGCCGATATACATGGCGTCGATGGTTTGCCCCACCTGGATGTTCAGCACCGGCTGCTGCGATTGCGGCGGCAGCTGGTTCAGCACGGAGCTGACCTTGGTGCTGATTTCGGTTAACGCCTTGTCGGCATCGTAATTCAGTCGCAGGTTGGCAGTGATGGTGCTGGCGCCGCTGATGCTGGTGGAATTCATATAATCGATGCCGTTGGCCTGCGCGATGGCGTTTTCCAGCGGCGTGGTAATGAAGCCCGCCACGACATCCGCATCCGCGCCGTAATAAGCGGTGGAAACGGTGACCACGGCATTTTCGGTGCGGGGATATTGCAGCACGGGCAAAGACATCACGGCGCGCAGGCCCAGCACCAGGATCATCAGGCTGATCACGGTGGAAAGCACGGGGCGGCGGATGAACAGATCGGTGAAGCGGCGCGGCGCACCGGCGTGACGATCCGGAGATGCGTGAACATCGTTACTCATATTCGCCTGTATATGCCGCTCGTCATCCATCGGCTGCGGCTCATTGATCGGGCGGCGCCGGGGCGGCGTCATTGCTTGGCACGATGCTGTTATCGACCACCACCGGCGTGCCGTTTTGCAGCTTGATCTGCCCGGAGATGACCACGGTATCGCCCTCGTTGACCCCTTTGAGAATGGCCACCTGATCACCGCGTTTTTCGCCGGTGGTGACGAAGCTCTGCTTGGCGACCAGCTTGGGATTTCCTTTCTCGTCCTTGCCCTTTTCCTCCACCAGAAACACCGTGCTGCCGTACGGGTTGAAGGTGACGGCGGTCTGGGGCAGGGTCAGCAGGCGCTGCGGCGCGCCGGTTTCGATATCCACCGTGGCATACATGCCGGGCAGCAGCGTATGATCCGGATTCGGTAACAGGGCGCGCAGGGCGACGTTGCGGGTGCTCTCATCCACTTTTGGGTTTACCGCGGCCAGTCCGCCGTCGAAGACCTTGTCGGGATAGGCGTCGCTTTTCACGATCGCTTTCTGCCCCGGCTTGATCTGGGAGAGGGCCTGTTGCGGCAGATAGAAATCCAGATAGAGCGGGTCCAGCGCCTGCAGCGTGACGATCGGCGCGCCGGGATTCAGGTATTGCCCCAGATCCACCTGGCGCAGGCCGAGATGGCCGGCAAACGGCGCGCGGATGGATTTCTTTTCCACCACGGCGCGCTGCTCCGCCGCCTGCGCGGCGGCGCCTTGCAGGTTGGCGGCGTCGATGTCCAGCGCCGCTTGCGAAATGGCCTGGGCCTGGAATTGCTTCTTATCGCGCTCGTAAGTGGTTTCGGCAAGCTTGGCCGCCGCCTCCAGCGAACGCAGCCGGGCCACATCGTTTTCGGCGCGCAGCGACACCAGTGCGGCACCGGCTTTGACATCGTCGCCGGACTCGAAATGAATGGCTTCCACGATGCCCGGCACCTCCGCCGCGATATCCACCCCTTTGATGGCGCGCAGAGTGCCCACTGCTTCAAAGCGCGGCTGCCATTCCTGATATTCCGCCTTGACGGTGGAGACCGTTTGCGGCTGGCTTCCCATGGAGGACATGTATTGCTTCATCATGTGAGAGGTGAACGCCTCCCAGGCGAATACCGCGCCCAGCACCACGCCCACCGCGATCAACATGATAATCATGCGCTTAGCCATTGCTTTTTTTCTCCTCGCTGACCTTTTCTTCCGCACGGTTCCACCAGCCGCCCCCCAGCGCCAGGAACAGGGCCGCCGTATCGGCATAGCGCGCCGCCTGCGCCTGCACCAGCGCAATCTTGGTTTGGTTATAAGTGCGCTGCGCATCCAGCAGCGCCAGGTAATTAATGGCGCCCATCTGGAATTGATCATGCACCAGGGTGAGATTATCCTGCGCGGCGCGCACCGCCACCGCCTGCGCGCTCAGGGCATCGGCATCCGATTGCAGCGCGCGCAGCGTGTCGGCCACATTCTGAAACGCCAGCAGCACCGTGCTGCGGTATTGCGCCTCCGCCTCGTCATAAGCGGCCACCGCCGCGCGACGCTCATGCAGCAATTCGCCGCCGTGGAAGAGGGGCTGCGTCAATCCCGCGCCCGCGTTCCACACCACCGAGCCGGGGGAAAATAACGTGCCGGTGGCCACCGAGGTGAAGCCGTAATCCGCCGTCAGATTCACCTGCGGCAGCATATTGGCGGTGGCAATGCCGATCTGTGCGCTTGCCACATGCAGATGCGCTTCGGCGGCGCGGATGTCGGGCCGCTGCTCCACCAGCGCGGAGGGCAGGCTCACCGGAAGCGTGTCCGGCAGATGCAGCGTGGCAAGATCGAAGCTCTCTTCCAGCTCCGCGCTGGGGAAACGGCCGGTATAGGCTTTCAGCTGATTGCGCAACCGCCCCAGCTCTTTCTGCAACGGCGGCAGTTGCGCCAGCGTCTGCGCCAACGCGGCCTCCTGCGCCAGCAGCGGTGATTTGGCGATGGCGCCTAATTCGAACTGACGTTGCAGCACGTCCCGCTGATGCTGCTGGATTTCGATGATCTCCTGCGTGGCGGCGATCTGGCCTTTGACGGAAGCTTCCTGCACCGCCGCCGTCACCACGTTCGCCGCCACGGTGATGGAGGCCGCTTCCAGCTGGAAGCGCTGCGCTTCCGTCTGCGCCCGCAACGCCTCCAGGCCGCGGCGGGTGCCGCCGAAGACGTCCAGCGAATAGGCGACGCTTACGGAGGCGTTGTGCAGCGTGAAGATGGAGCTGGGCGCGCCAACCTGCCCGAACGCGGCGGGACTCAGTTTTTCGCGGGTGACGGAGAGGCCGGCGTCGACGGTGGGAAAATAACTTCCCTCCTTGGCGGAAAGCGTTTCCTGCGCCTGCCGCAGCGCCGCCTGCGCCGCCTGAAGATCCGGGTTGGCGGCGAAGGCTTGTTCCACCAGCTTATTCAGCGGCGGCGATTCATATGCCGTCCACCATTGTGCGGCGATGTCCTGCCCGGGTGCAAATTTCTGTATTGTTGATGTATCCGGCGCGGCGATTTGTGGCGGCAATGGCTCCGGCGCATAACCCGCCGATTCCGGCAAAAGCGGACGCAGGAAATCCGGCCCGACAGCACAGGCGGAGAGGGTGAGGATCAGGGGCAGGAGAAGAGAACGGCGAGAAAAAGGCATAAACAGGCGGCATATTGCCATAGAATGAAGTTAAAAGGAAACGCGCAATTATGCGTAATGGGCGACCAGTGCGATAAACAGGAGATACAAGGTGCCCAGCGGCAGCAGCCCCGCGCCGGATACCTTTCCGCGATGAAAAAGAACGAACAGCACCAGCACGGCAATGGTGGTGATGAGGCCGGCGATGATGAGCGGCACATCGAACAGCCAGGGGGTGAAGAGGATGCCAAGCGCGCTCGGCACGGTGGCCTGAATCATCATGGCGCCGGAAATATTCGCCAATGCCAGCCGCTCTTTTCCCTGCCGCACCCAGATCACCGCGTTGACGGTTTCGGGAAGCTCCGTAGCGATAGGGCTCAACAGCAGCGATACCAGCTGCGCCGACATGCCCAGCCACGGCCCCATGCCTTCCAGCTGAAGCACGAACATACGCGAAGCGATGCCTATGACGATCAATGCGCCTCCCGTTTGCAGCGTTATCCACCCGAATGAAGGATTTTTCGCGCGCGGCCGCAAAATTAAAGGCTTTAGCAGGTCGGTAGGCTTTGCGCCCGCCATCCGTATTTCTTTCCAGATGTACAGCCCGTAAGCGCCGAGGAAAAACAAGCCGAACCAGGATTTTCCGGTAAACAGCACCAGGCCCAGCCCGATTTTGAGAATGAAGATGGAGAGGAACCAGACCTGGTCGCGGCTTAAGCGGCGCTGATCCATTAAAAGGCGGGAACCCTTGCGTTGCAGGCGTTTGACGTTAAAGAGCAGCACCAGTCCCACCAGCGCATAAGAGAGGGTTGCCAGCACCAGCGGCCCTCCCAGCGCCGCGCCTACGCCGATTTCTTTCTGCGCCGCCGATGCGCCGACGGCGACGGCGACAAAGGTGACGGCGCTTTCCGGCAGCGCGGTGCCGAAAGCGGCTAAAACCGTGCCGGTGGCGGTTTCACTGATTTCCAGCTTGCGGCCGAGCCACTCGATGCCGTTGACGAAGAATTCACATGCGGCATAAATGGCTACCGCGCAACACAGCAGTAGGAGTATGGAAAGATACATTACGCATGTTCAGAAATGAACCGGCACTCCACGCCCGCGGAGTGCCGGCATGAGAGATTAACGGCTAGCGGCGACCGCCGGTATCCCAGCGCTTTTCGGTATCATGGAAATAACCGGGCTGATGCTCCCACCAATACACGCTCTTCTCGTCGGAATTGCGGTGCCGGTGGCTATGAGGATAGCACGGAGCGAAGGGATGCTCTTTCATCATCATGCCTTGCGGCTCTTCCCTCATATGCGCATAGGCGGGGATGCTGGACAGCATTGTCACCGCAGCCGCCAAAAAAACTAGTTTCTTCATAGGATTCTCCTTATAAAGAGGTGAGAATTGAGTAAAATTAATGATAGGAAAAAGAAAACATATACAATAAATTTTCTATATGGTGTCTTCACGGCAGGCTTGCAGCGAGAAAGTGCAATCCGCTGCGCTTCTTTTATTGGAACCTTCAGGCATCGTAAACAATAATTTCAGAAACGACGAAAGTAGGAATGCATGGCTTTTAATCAATTCGCGACGACCTTAAGCGTTACCGCCGCCGTTGCGGTATTATCCGCTCACGCATGGCCCGCCGCGGCAGCAGCCCGCTCATTGCCGGAACCGCAGCTTCAAGCGGTCACCGCGCGGCTGCTGAGTTGTTGGCAGCCTGACCTGGCCGCATGGGCGAGTGTGGCGCCGCCGCATCAGGTGACGGTGAATATTGAGTTCGACCAAAGCGGCGTGCCCCGTCACGTTCATCTGGACAGCGCTGATGAACAGCGTTTCCGCACCGATCCGTTATTTCAGCGCGTAAGTTTAGGCGCACTGACGGCGGCCGCTTCCTGCCGCATCGGCGATCTCGGTCTGCCGCGTAATGCTTACAGCGTGTGGCAG
The DNA here is from genome assembly GCA_019243895.1 of Alphaproteobacteria bacterium. Taxonomy (GTDB): domain Bacteria; phylum Pseudomonadota; class Alphaproteobacteria; order Rickettsiales; family SXRF01; genus JAFATP01. The sequence continues at coordinate 603 of JAFATP010000245.1, read as the reverse complement.
GGCATTAGCTTCACCTATGATCCGGCGCAGTGGCATCCGCCCGCCCAAAGGCAGGCCGGCCCGCCTCCGGCGAGTCCGGAAAGCCAGATAGGTCACGGCATGGGCGTAATCGACGTAATCCATTAAGAGTAAGAACGCACGTAACAGTGGAGCTCAACGCTGGCAGGAGCGACAGGACTCGAACCTGCAACCCCCGGTTTTGGAGACCGGTGCTCTACCAATTGAGCTACACTCCTATGTGCCAAACGGCGAACAAGTGGTGCGTCAGCGAAAGAGTGACGCGCGCATCACAGGCGGCGGTTCACGCAGCGGCGGCGTTTATAGCAGACCGGCGCGCGTTGTCCAGCACTGTCACTGGCTTTGAACGAATCCAGTGACTTCGCCGCCGCATTTGCTAAAGTGGCGCGGCGATGACCAGGGAGAAATGGATAAAGTTCTTCGCGGCGGTGATGATTCCGCTTGCCGTCGTGTGGCTGTTGATGCCCGGCAGCGCCCTGCACACGGGCCTGTCGCACGTCGCCGCCGGTGCCGGCAGCCTGGAGACGCAAAACCATCTCGGCTATATTTATTATCACGGCAAGGGCGTTACGAAAGACGTGGCCG
>JAFATP010000233.1 GCA_019243895.1 Alphaproteobacteria bacterium | reverse complement strand
GCTTCTGCGCATTGGCCTGCACGGAAAACGAGCCCGCCTGAATATACCATCCATTGCCGGATTCCGCGTGGGATGGCGCGGGATTCGATTCTTCGCGTGACGGCTTGGCGAGGGCTGCGGGCGGTGCGGGAGGCGCGGCTTCCTGCTCGGCGGCGGCGATGATGTCTTCCTGGCTGTTATAGGGCTTCAGCTTGACCGGCTGAGACTCCAGTTCCGCGGCAGGCACCGGTGGGATCTCCTTGCCCTCGCTGTTATAAAGCTTCAGCTCCACATGCGCGCGCGGCAGATTCTGCGGGGGCGCCTCGTCTGGCGCCGCTGCGGCGGCGTCAGGCGCGGGCACGGAAGGCCCGTGGCCGAAAGGAATGCGCGCTGGCACGTTCTCCCGGAGCTGGGCGGCTGCCGGCGCAGGCGCCGTCTCATCCGCCTCCGCCGCCTGCGCATCCGCAATCACGCTGAACGGGTCTAAATCCTGCGCCGCCACCGACATCACCGGCGCGGCCTGCTTCACCTGCGGTGACGACGAAGCGCCGGGTTCGGCGGCGATGATGGCGCCGCTGCGGGGTAATCCATCGGCATCGGCGAACTGAATATCCCCCGGCTCCAGATTCATTTTAGCCCAGTATTCCTCCGTTTCCTGCTTCAGGTATTGCACGCGCACCTTCGCCAGGCCGGTGATGCCCAGCGTCTCGGCGGAAGCGCGCGAAAGATCGATGAGGCGGCTGCTTTTGAACGGCCCGCGGTCATTCACGCGAATGATCTCGCTCTTGCCGTTTTCCAGATTAGTCACCCGCACCAGGCACGGCAGCGGCAGGGTGGGGTGCGCGGCGGTAAGCCCATCCTGATCGAACGTCTCGCCGTTGGCGGTGCTGTGCCCGTGAAAGCCGGGGCCATACCAGGAGGCCATGCCGGTTTTATCGTAATCCGGCTCGTATTCAGGCGTGTAAGTGACGCCGTCTACCGTGTAGGGCTTGCCCAGCTTCACGCCCGGCGCGGGCGGCGGGGGAGCCGAGCGGCTGCACGCGGCGAGCGTTATCAGCAATCCCACGGTTAAAGCGGCGTGTTTCATTGGCTCCCTCGTGCTATGCCGTTTGCCAGCATCGTGACGGCGGTAGCAAAATAGCGCGAACGGTTCCACTTGAGCAAGACGCTCGTATGGTCGGTATGCTGATTCCAGCCTTCAGACGCAAGGTAATTGGCGATGGAGGCGAAAGCGTCGGCGCGCGAATGCCAGATGTCGCGACGGCCGTCGCCGTCGAAATCCACCGCGTAGCGCAGGAAGCTGGAGGGCATGAACTGGCTCTGCCCCATCGCCCCCGCCCAGGAGCCGCGCATTTCCTCAGGGTTCAGGCGCTCCTGCTGGATAATGGTCAGCGCATTCAGCAATTCGCCGCGGAAATAGGCGCTGCGCCGCCCGTCATACGCAAGCGTCACCAGCGCTTCGATGACGTTGAACCGGCCCTGGCGCTCGCCGAAATTGCTCTCTATTCCCCACAGAGCCACGATATATTGCGGTTCCACGCCGTAACGCTCGCTTACCTGCCACAGCAAGGCGTAGTTCTCGCGGTATGCCGCTTGCGCCTTGCGGATTTTTTCCGGCGTCACCATGCGGCGGAGGTATTCCTCCTCGGTGAGGGTGTTTTCCGGCTGCGCGTTATCCAGCTCAATCACGCGCGGCAGCGGCGCAACGTTGATCAGCACCGCATCCAGCATGGCACTGTCCAGCCCGCGCGCCAGCGCTTCGGCCTTCAATTCCTCGATCCACACGCCAAACGGCTCGGGATTGACGGCGATCTGCGCCTGCGCAGCCGCAGCCATGCAAAAGAAGGCAAGAAAGAGAGCAGTCAGGCGCAACATCGATTGTGTACCATTGGCGGTCTGCTATCTATGCGCAATCATGCAGGCAATCACAAGCATATTTGCACCTCCCGCCGCAGACATATTAAAGGAGAGCGGACGGACGCTGCCGCATGTCGTCATTGCGCCGTCGCTGCAGGGCCGGGAAGCGGCGCTGGCGAAGCAAAGCCTGCCGGGGGAAACGTTGCTGCTTGTCACCGATGAAACATTATTCCCCATTTGCGGCGAACGCATCATGCAACGGCTGGGGGAGGCGTATCGCGTTATGCCGCTGGTGCTTCCCCCTTTGCCGCGCCCGGACATGGAGCATGTGGCCCGCATCCGCGGCCATGCCTTCGATGCGATTGCGGCGGTGGGCAGCGGCACGGTGAACGACCTTTGCAAATACGCCGCCTTCCTTGCGCATAAGCCTTACCTGGCGTTTCCCACCGCTCCCTCCATGAACGGCTACGCTTCCGCCAACGCGTCACTGGTGGAAAACGGCGTGCGGCACTCCGCCCCCGCCGCGACGCCCGCCGCCATTCTCTGCGACCTTCAGATGCTGGCGCGGGCCCCTGCCCGCCTGATCCGCGCCGGATTGGGCGATTCGCTGGCGCGGCCGACGGCGCAGGCAGACTGGCTGCTGTCGCATCTCTTGCGCGAAACGCCATACGATAGCCGCCCCTTCCTGTTGCTAGAGCCTTATGAAGCCTCGCTGTTTTCCGCATCGGAAGCGCTGGGCCGCGGCGACGCGGAAGCGGTGGAGACGCTGATGAAAGTGCTGCTGCTTTCCGGCTTCGGCATGACGCTGGCGGGCGGAAGCTATCCGGCAAGCCAGGGGGAGCATATGATTGTGCATCATTACCTGACGCTTGCGGAAGAGCGCCTGGATAAGACCCGGGAAGTGCTTCACGGCGAGGCGGTGGGGGTGGCGACACTGACGATGGCGCGCATCCAGGAGAAGCTGGTGAAGACGCTGCCCCCTGCCCTATCCGAGCGGATACGATCCGTCATGCTGCCTGCTTCGCTGCTGCACTCGGTGTTAAGCCGCGCCGGCGCGCCGGCCACACCTGCCGCGCTGGGCTGGGATGAGGCGCTGTATGCCCATGCCGTGGAAACGGCTCATGCCACGCGCGACCGTTTCACCTTTCTGAATCTTTATTCCAGCGCCAGCCGCACCAGCCAGGCGCTGACATAACAGGAAAGCGGCACGGAAGCCAGGCTTAATCCCGCCAGCAGCGGCCATTGCATGCCGGTGGCGAAAATCAGCACCGGAACGTAAAGCGGCAGCACCGCCAATGCCTGCGCCAGTCCTTCGCGCGCGGCGCTTAAGGTGAGCGCGCCGCCCAGCATGCCGATGGATGCCAGTGCGGGCGTGGCCAGCAGCAGCATGAGCACGGCGTGCCGCAGCTCAAGCCCGCCTAATCCCGCCATCAGGCATAAAAGGGGCGAAAGAAGAATCAGCGGCAGGGCCGCCGTCAGCCAGAAAGCCGCCAGCTTGGCGGCCAGCAGCCACTCCAGCGCCGCCGGGTGCAGGGCGTATTGCTCCAGCGAGCCGTCTTCATGATCGCGCGCAAAAAGCCCCGGCAATGACAACAGCAGCGACAGCAGCACCGCCAGCAATAGCGCTTCCGCCGCGTGGCGGCGCAGGGCGTCCGGGCCAAGGCCGAAAGCGAACAGGCCGAAGGCCATCAGGCAGAATCCTCCCCCGGCGAAGGCGCCACCGCCACGGCGGAAAGCCAGCCGAGCGTCGCGCGCTATGATCAGGCGGAACACAGGGCAAAATCCTCCATCATCAGGATATGAGCGTCAAAAGACGAATGCACGGCATGCGAGGCGACAATGACAATGCCCTCATGCTGCACGCGCGTTTCAATGAGGCTGCCCACCAGCGCGATTCCTTCCTTATCCAGATAATTGGTCGGCTCATCC
>JAFATP010000056.1 GCA_019243895.1 Alphaproteobacteria bacterium | reverse complement strand
TCAATGGTATTAAACCGGAGAACTTCTACTGGTTCCTGAAGGAGTGCGAGTGGCGCTTCAATGGAGGCACGCACCAAGAGTTGCTAACCCAGCTTAAATACTGGTATAAACACACCAAGCACTAGCACTTAGCTACTTCAGCCCCTTTATTTTTCCCCCTTCCGGCCTCCTGAATTCGGATATATCTTGATGGATGAAGCCGGAGGGATCGTCCGGCTGGTTGCATATCGAGCTCGAAAGCCTGCGGCGGCGAGACTGCTGCGCCGCGGGGAAACTTGGCGTTCAGGTGCGTCTTCCCCTTCCGCCGCTGCCTCGGCGGAGGGTTCAAGGAAGCTGTGCCGAAGAGCGCCGTGCGCACAGGAGTGTGGTTTGCGGATTGTCCTGTCACACAATCCGACGACTGCCCAAGCGGTGATCACCGCCGGCGGCGCGAATGCTTCGCGCCGTCGTTTACGGAGATGGAAGATGCAAACGAAGCTGAAACAGGAGCACCGGCGTGAGCGTAAATTAAGGCGCATCATCCGCAGAGAGCGTAAAGCGCAGCGGCGGGAGATGGAAAAGCTGGAAAGAAGACTGCGACACATGGAATGGAAAATGATCGATTCCCGCAGCGTGGAGAAGCTGGCAAAAATCTGCGACGCGCTGATTAAGTTTACAGCCCCTTGACCGCCCTAAGCGCCACCATCAGGGCGGAAAGCGGCGGCTGTTCGCGCGCGGTTAAATCCGCCAGCAACGCGCCCAGCCGCGCGATCGCATCCTTATGCGCGTCTTTCCACGCGGCAAGCCCGGCTTCGGCGTCCTTCGCCCCGGCCAGGGCGGCGGCGGTCAAACGCCGCTGCTCGGCGAACAATTCCTGAATCACCGCGCGCGCGGCCAGCCGGTCCCAGTGCGACACGGCGGGAAGCGCCTCGGCCTGCGCGCGCAGCCAGCCCAGCGAAAACGCGCTCCCCGCGGCGAAATACCCCTTGCCCACCTGTTCCAGCGGCAGCTCCGTTTCCTCCGCCACCTGAATGATGTCCCCGGCGGATGCCATCATGCCCAGGCCGGCAACGGCGGCGGCGAGTTCATACGGCACGCCCGCCGCTTCCAGCCGCTGCGTGGTGGTGTCGAACGCCGCCTTGGTGAAGGGCGAATGCATGGCCTCGATATTTTCGCGGAAAGCGGCGATGCGCGGCGCGAATTTCGCCACCGCCGCCTCGATATCAAGCGGCTGCGGCAGGCGCGCCAGCACCCACAGGGAAAAGCGTTCCACCAGCCGCGCGATGGACGCCTGCATTTCCACCTGCAATGCCGTGTCCACGTGCGCCGGCAGAATTTCGATCTGCTTCCATACGTGCCGCAAGGCGAATGCGTCGCGCGCAATGGTATATGCCGCTGCCACTTCGCGGGCCGGCTGGCCGGTTTCCTCCAGCAGGTCGAAGAAAAAGGTGAGACCGACGCGGTTGACCAGGCTGTTGGTGGCCACCGTGGCGGTGATCTCGCGCTTCAGCGGGTGTTGTTCCAAATCCTCCATATACGCCTCGCGCATGGCCTTGGGGAAATAGCGCGCGAGATCCGTGGCGAAATACGGCTCATCCGGCAGGGTGGTGTCAATCAGCTCCTTGGACAGGGCGATCTTGCCGTAGGCCAGCAGCACGGCGATTTCCGGACGCGAGAGCCCCTTGCCCGCGGCCGCCAGCTCGGCCAGCTTGGCGTCGGACGGCAGCGATTCGATGCCGCGGTTCAGCAGCCCCTGCTTTTCCAGCCGCCGCATCAGCCGCGCCTGCGATTCCAGCAAGGCCAGCCCCTGCACCTGCGCGCCGGTGATGGCCTGGGTCTGCAGGAAATTATCCTTCAGCACCAGCCCCGCCACTTCCTCGGTCATGGCCACCAGAGTGGCATTGCGCGCCTCGCGCGTCAGCCGCCCTTCGGAAAGCGCGCGGGCAAAGGCGATCTTGATGTTCACCTCATGGTCGGAGCAATCCACGCCGCCGGAATTATCGATGGCATCGGTATTGATGCGGCCGCCGTTGCGCGCATATTCGATGCGGCCTTTCTGCGTGAAGCCAAGATTGCCGCCCTCGCCCACTACTTTGCACCGCAACTCCGACCCGTTCACACGCACGGCGTTATTGGCGCGGTCGCCCACCTGCTCATGCGTCTCGGCATCGGCTTTCACATAGGTGCCGATGCCGCCGTTCCACAATAAATCCACCGGCGCCAGCAGAATGGCGCGCACCAGTTCATCCGGCGTGAAGCTATCGCGGTCCGCCCCCAGCGCTTTGGCCGCTTGCGGGCTTAAGCGGATGGTCTTGGCGCTGCGCTCATAAATGCCGCCGCCGGAAGAAAGCGTGGCGGCATCGTAATCCTGCCAGCCGGAGCGTGGCAGCGCGAACAGGCGCTGACGCTCGGCGAAGCTTCGCCGCGGGTCGGGGTCGGGATCGATGAAAATATGCAGGTGGTTGAACGCCGCGATCAGGCGGATATTTTCACTGAGCAGCATGCCGTTGCCGAACACGTCGCCGGACATGTCGCCGATGCCCGCCACCGTGAACGGCGTCGTTTCGATATCCACGCCCATCTCGCGGAAATGCCGGGTGACGGAAACCCACGCCCCGCGCGCCGTAATGCCCATTTTCTTGTGGTCATAACCCGCCGACCCGCCGGAGGCGAACGCATCGTCCAGCCAGAAGCCGTAATCGGCGGAAAGCGCGTTGGCGATATCGGAAAAGCTGGCGGTTCCCTTATCCGCCGCCACCACCAGATAGGGATCGTCACCGTCATGCCGCACCACGCGCGGCGGCGGCATGATCTCGCCCTTCACAATATTGTCGGTGATGTCCAGCAGCCCGGAAAGATACGCCCGGTAACAGGCGATGCCTTCCTCCTGCATCGCCTCGCGCGTTGCCGGCGGCTTTTTAACCACGAAGCCGCCCTTGGAGCCGGTCGGCACGATAACGGCGTTTTTCACCATCTGCGCCTTCATCAGCCCCAGCACTTCGGTGCGGAAATCCTCCGGCCGGTCCGACCAGCGGATGCCGCCGCGCGCCACTTTGCCGCCGCGCAGATGAATGCCTTCCACCCGCGCGCTGTAAACGAAAATCTCGGCGAAAGGCACGGGCTTGGGCAGGCCCGGCACATCGGCGGAACGCAGCTTGAAGGAGAGCACGGGCTTGTCCGCCTGGAAATAATTGGTGCGCAGCGTTGCCCGGATCAGCGCCACGTATTCGCGCAGGATGCGGTCTTCGGTCAGCCCTTTCACGTTGCTCAATTGTTCTTCGGCCTCGGCTGCCAGATATGTCTCCCGGGCATCGCGCCCGGCGGCGTCGGGATCGAACCGCGCGGCGAACAGCGCCATCACGGTGCGGCTCAATTGCGGATAGGCATAAAACGCCTGCTCGATGGCCGTCTGGCTATAGGTAAAGCCGATCTGCCGCAGGTACCGCGCATACGCGCGCAGCACCGTCACCTGCCGCGCGTTCAATCCCGCTTTCAGCACCAGCGCGTTGAAGCGGTCGCTTTCCATTTCGCCGTGCCACACTTTCAGCAGGGCCTCCTCGAAATTCGGCTTCACCGCCGCCAGCTCCAGCCCGTCAGCATCGGCCAGCTTGAGCTTGAAATCGCGGATCCAGATGGTGCGGCTGGAAGCGCCGTGCGGCGACACCAGGAACGGATGCTCCTCGATGGCGCGCAGACCGAAGTGCTCCAGCATGGGCAGGATGTCGGACAGCGCGATCTCCTCGCTGGGATTGTAAATCTTCAAATGCAGGTAATCCGGCTCTTCCAGCAGGCGGTAAATGTCGAGCGCGAGGCCGCCGCGCTCCATCGCCTCGTTGCATTTATTGATGTCGTGCACGATGGCGCCGACATTATAGCGGTAAATATACGATTGCGGAAACGCTCCGGCGAACACCCGCATCAGCGCCTCGGCGCGCTCCTCTCCGGCGCTGCGCGCCAGGCCGGCGCGCAGCTCATCGCTCCACAGATGGGTGGCGCGGGCGATTTCCGCCTCCAGCGCGGCGATGTCCACCGGCGGGATCATTCCCGGCGTGGTGCGCACGATGAAATGCAGCCGCGCCAGCGGCGCGTCGGTGATCTGCGTGTTGAAAGTTTCGATCTCTCCCTGATAGGCCTTGGCCAGCGCCTGCATGATGGTTTTACGCAGGCCCGTGGAGAAAAATTCGCGCGGCACGAACGCCATGCAGCTGACGAAGCGCTCGTGCAGGTCGCGCCGCACGAACAGGCGCACCGCGGGCTTGTTTTCCAGCGCCAGGATGCCGAGCGCCACCTCGAACAACTCCTCCTCGCCGTATTGGAACATTTCGTCGCGCGGCAGGAATTCCAGGATGGTTTTCAGCTCCTTGCCGTCATGGCTTACCGGATCGAATCCCGCGCGGTTCACCACCCCCGCGATTTTGCGGCGCACGAAAGGAATCTCCTCCGCGCTCTGATAGTAGACGATGGAGGTGAAAAGACCGATAAATTGGCGCGCGCCGGCCATGATCACGTCCATCAACACCGGCCGGTGCACCAATGACTTGCGGTCCGATTTAGTGATGTCCAGCAGCGAGGACGCCGCCTTCGGGGCGGCGATGCGTGCATCCAGCGTGCAAATGCCGAGCTTGGTTTGTGCATCGGCGTAGCCCAGGAACACGAAATTTCGGTCTTTCAGCCAGCGCAGGAATTGGCGCGCCTCCTCCGCCTCCTCGCCTTTGACGGGCGCAAGATCAGCCTCGGCCTCCTCCACCTTGGCCAGCACCGGCTTCCAGGCGAACACCGCGGCACGCACGTGGTTCAGCACCTGCTCCAGCTCCGCCTGCAGGCCCTCCGGCGTAATGCCCGCCGGCAGCGTGGAAAGCTCGAAATGAATGAAGGACTCCGGCGCGGCCTTCTCGCCGCCCAGCGCGCGCAGCTTTCCCGCCTCGTCGCGCACCACCTGGAAAATGGGATGGATGGTTTCGTGCAATGACAGGCCCAGCCCCGTCAGCTCCGCCGACAGCGAATCCACCAGGAACGGCATATCGTCATTGATCAGCTCCACCACGAGATGATGGCTGTCATAGCCGTGCTCGCTCAGGCGCGGGGTGAAAGAGCGTATCTTCGGGGCGGCGGGCGTGCGCTGCCCCATGAACTCAAAGGCGGAGGCCGCCACCGCCGCGGCGTAAGCCGGGTCTATTTTCTCCAGGTCCTGCAGCGGCATCTTGGCGAAGAACTGCCGGGTGAAAAACGCCAGCATCTGCGAGGCGTTCTTCGGCACGGCGGCCATAATGGCGCTTAACGCCGCATTCACTCTTTCCTGATAGGTTAGGTTCATGGTAGCGTGTTTTAACGCAAGGCAACCGCGAACAAAAGCGAAATCCCATGCAGATCACGGCTGCTGATGCCGAAGCGCTGTGCACCATCGCCCGCAAGGCGGGGGAGCGCATCATGCCGTATTTCCGCCGCGCTCACGGCGTGCGCAGCAAGAAAGACGCCTCGCCCGTCACCGACGCCGATATCGCCGCCCATGACACCATTCTGGAGGCGCTGGCCAAGACGTTTCCCGGCGTGGCGGTGATTTCCGAGGAAGACCAGATGCCGCCGCAGCTGTTGCGCCATGCGCCGTTCTTCCTGGTGGACCCGCTGGACGGCACCCGCAGCTTCATGCGCGGCGAGGGCGAGTTCAGCGTCAATATCGGATTGGTGGAGGATTGCTTGCCGCGTTACGGCGTGTTATTCGCGCCGGTGCTGGACGTGCTCTATTATGGCGGCGGCGGCGGCGCGTTCCGCCGGCGCGGCCAGGAGGAAAGCGAGCGGATCCATTGCCGCAAACCGCCCGAAAGCGGCATGGTGGTGACGCGCAGCCGCTCCCACGCCGCGGCGCGCACGCAGGCTTATCTGGACAGCCTCGCCATCGGCGAAATCCTTCCCGCCTCCAGCGCCGTTAAATTCGGCTGGGTGGCGGACGGCAGCGCCGACTTATACCCCCGCTTCGGCCGCACCATGGAATGGGACACCGCCGCCGGCCACGCCATCGTAGAAGCCGCGGGCGGCCGCGTGACCCTCACCGACGGGGTTTCTCCGCTGGTGTACGACAAGCCGGGGTTTGAGAATCCCGGCTTCATCGTGCGCGGTCTTTCGTGACCGTTTGATGACGGCAAACCGTTTGTGTCGGGGACCACTTCATAAATAGTTCATGACGCGCTGACGGCCCGGCATGGTATAGTTAATTACCATTAACCGACCGGGAAGTATCTATGCCGCAGCAATCGCCGGAGCCGAAATCGCTCGAAGACATCATGAGGCCGAGCAAGCCTAAGGATGATTTTTCTGACCAATTCGCCACTGCCACGACATTGGACATCCGGGCACTGCCGGAAAGTTCGGGCAAGAGGCTGATTGCGCAGCGTGTAATCAAGGAAAAACTGGACACGGTGGCTTCCGTCTATCAGGAAGATGGCCCTCTGGCCATCCCCGGCCATATTACGCGCATCGCGCTGCACAACAGCCCCGCCACCGCCACCATGCCACAAGGAAAAAAGGTCTTTGCCGACCTGCAATTATCCAAGGACACCAACGTCACCATCACCGGCCCGGGCTCCGTGCTGTTCCTTTCCGGCGAAGGCACTGCGCATCTCGATGCCCACGCCGCCATTCAGCGCGTTACGGTGAAAGACGCGGCAACGAAGCTCATCGTCGAGGCCGATAACGCCTGCACGCGGGAGAATGGCCACACCGCCCTGCACCTGTCATTTTATGAGAAAGCGAAAGGAAAGAAACAATATGGCATTGCCGACGGCGGTTTGAGATTCTGCCTGAATGGCGGCAGGATGATCACGCTAGCGCCCGGAGCAACCGCGACGCTGATAATCAAGGGCAAAGAATACTCCATTACCAACACCGCGGATAAGACAGCCAAACAGATCCGCATGGAATTCGATGACCAGCTAAAACAGCAGGAAGGCGGCACGCTGGAGCGACACATCCTATCTCCTGCCGAAGTAAAGCGATTCCTGCCGGATTTATTGACGGCCGTGCCGCCGAACGGACTCGGCCATTTTAAACCCGCCGCGCCCGCCATGGCGGCCCTGCCGCTTCCTTCATCCCCAAGCTTCGGATAGCAGCCGCCTATCCGCGCCGTTCCGCCGCGTCCCAGAAATCCTTCTCCGGCGCAAGCCCATACAGCGTCTTTAACTGGCGCAGGCCGGTGGGCGAGGTGAGGTTAATCTCGGTGAGCCAGTCGCCGATGACGTCCAGCCCCGCCAGAAGCAAGCCTTTTTCGCGGCAGGCGGCGCCCACTTCCTGCGCGATCTTTCGCTGCCGGGGCGTCAGCTCCGCCGGCACCGGCGTGCCGCCCACGCGCATATTGGAGCGGATGTCGCCGGAGGCCGGCGTGCGGCCGAACGCGCCGCAGATATTGCCATCGATGAGGATGATGCGGCGCTCCTGGGTGTTCACTTCCGGCAGGAAGCGCTGCGCCACCACCGGCTCCTTGGCGTGGGTGAACATCAGCTCCAGCAGCGCCTCCAGATTGGCGCGGTCGCGGGCGATGCGGAACACCGCCCGCCCGCCATGGCCGTAAAGCGGCTTCAGCACGACCTCCCCCTGCTCGGCGTGAAAGGCGCGGATGGCGTCCGGGTCGGCGGAGATCAGCGTCGGCGGCAGGAACTTAGGAAAAGCCAGCGGAAAAAGCTTTTCCGGATGGTTGCGCACGGCGCCCGGGTCATTGAACACGCGCGTGCGCGGCGATGCGCGCTCCAATATATGCGTCGCGGTTATGTAGGCCAGATCGAAGGGCGGGTCCTGCCGCATCAGCACGCAATCCACTTCCGACAGCGGCAGCGTGCGCGCCTCTCCCAGCGTATAATAATCCGTCGCGTCCGGGCGCACGGTGATGGGACAGGCATGCGCCGCCGGTGCGCCGTCGCGCATGTGTAAATCCTTCGGCGTGTAATAATAAAGCGCGTGACCGCGCGCCTGCGCCTCCAGCATCAGGATCAGCGTCGAATCATTACGCGGATTAATGGACGCAATCGGGTCCATCTGGATGGCGGTGAGCATATCGTTGCGAGTTACGGGTTACGGGTTACGAAGTGGTTTGCGTCCACCCGCAACTCGTAACCCGTACCTCGTAACTCCCTGTTCATGGGCGGCGCGGATCATCCTTCAGCCGCACATAGCTCACCACTTTCTGCACGTATTGCACCGTGCCGGCCACGGTGGTGGCGCGGTCAAGCTCTTCCTGATTCTGCGCGATGCCCATCAGATACACCGCCTGGTTGACCGTGATCACCGAATAATTCACGGAGCGGATGCCCTTGGTGAACAGCAGCTTGGTGCGCACCTGCGTGCTGATCCACACATCGCGGGCGTAATTGGAGAAGCCGGCCTTGTCATTCACCTGAATCTCGTTGATGACCTCTTTCACGCCGCTCACCTGCCACACGAGGTTCACCGCCTCGATCTGCGATTCCGGCTTATCGACATTGCCGGTCAGCAGCACACGGCCCTCGACCACCTTGATTTCCACGTTGGCGAACAGATCGTTGGTGGGGGCGGACGCGAAGCGCTCCTTGATTTTGAGGTAGATGCCCGCGTCGTCCACCGTGTGCCCCGGCGTGCGCTCCTGCGCCGCCATCTCGGCGCCCGCGCCGGCGCCGCCGAGGATAAGCGGCACGCAGCCGGAAAGCCCCAGCGCCACCAGCAGAACCGGCAGCAGAATCAATTTATTGTTCTGATTATTCATTCCTCTCTCCATGCGTCGCGTAAGTGGAAGGGCGGGCCGGACGCGCTTACCGCCATCGCATCGAAGCGTATATTAGGCGGCAGCGGCGTGGCGAGTCCAGCGATTTTACCCGGGTTGGCGAGGATGGCCCAGGCGGCGGCCACCAGCCGCTTCTGCTTGGCGCGCGTGATGGCGTAAAGCCCGTCCGCCTCATATGCGCGCGCCTTGACTTCCACGATCACCAGCGTGTCGTCCTCCACCGCCAGAATGTCGATTTCGCCGGCGCCGGTCTGCACCCGCACGCCAATGATGCGCCACCCGGCGGCGCGTAAATGCTCGGCGCACGCCGCTTCCGCCTCGCGGCCCAGGCGATGCGCGGCGCGGCGGTTACGCATGGGATTTCAGCGCCAGCGCGCGCTGATACACTTTGCTTCGCGGCAGCCCCAGCTGCGCCGCCACGAACGCCGCCGCGTCCTTCAATGACAGCGTGGCCAGCGCGCGCGTAATGGCTTCATCCACTGCGGCGTCCTGCGGCGCTTCTTTTGCTTGCGGCGGACCGATGACGATCACCACCTCGCCTTTCGGCGCCCCTGTTTCCGCATAATGCCCGGCAAGCTCCGCCAGCCCGCCGCGCCGCGCCTCTTCATGCAGCTTGGTCAACTCGCGGGTAACGGCGGCTGGGCGCGGGCCCAGCGTTTCCACCATCAGCGCCAGCGTGGCGGGAAGCGTACGCGCGGGCGCGAAAAAAATCAGCGTGGCGGGAATGGCCGCGGCTTGCGTCAGCATCCGCTTCGCCTCACCCGTGCGCGCGGGCATAAAGCCGCAGAAGCAGAAGCGGTCGGTGGGCAAGGCGCTGATGCTTAACGCCGCCAGCACGCTGGACGCCCCCGGCACCGCCTCCACGCGCAGGCCCACCGCCGCCGCCTCGCGCACCAGCTTATACCCTGGGTCGGAAATCAGCGGCGTGCCCGCATCCGACACCAGCGCCACCGCCTGGCCGGACGCGATGCGCTTCAGCAATGCCGGGCGTTTGGCGGCGGCATTGTGCTCGTGATAGGAATCGGTGGGCGTGGCGATGCCGTGGGCTTTCAGCAGCGTGGCCGTCACCCGCGTATCCTCGCACGCGATAAGATCCGCCGCGTGCAGCGTGTCCAGCGCGCGCAGGGTGATATCGCGCAGGTGGCCGATGGGGGTGGCCACCAGGTACAATCCGGATTTCAGGCTTGCGGTTTGACTGGAAAAGGATTTCACGATAGGTGAAGTCATGGTTTTCGGTTGTAGAGCGCCACTGCGCCCTGCGATCCTGTATTAAGGTATATACGTCATGTTTAAATCTCTGCTAAGCTTTTTATGCATCGGCGCGGTGCTGGCGCTCCCCGCCTGCGCGCTGCAGCCCGAAAGACCCGCGCAGCCCGGATACCGGCTGGTGACCACGCCGCCGGAGGGAATCAGCGCCGCCGCGCCGGTGCCGAGGCCGGAGCCGAATCCTTCGCCCTTTCCCGCTCCGGCGATTCCGGCCGGTGTGCCGGTGGTGAAGGTGGCGCTGCTGCTGCCGCTTTCCGGCGACAGCCAGGCGCTGGGGCAGGCCATGCTGGATGCGGCGACGCTGGCGCTTTACGACCAGTATTTCACGCTGAAGCCCGAGCAGATGCCGGTGAAGATCGTGCTGCTGCCGAAGGACACCGGCGCATCGCCCAGCACCACGGCGGCGTTGACGCAGCAGGCGGTGGATGAAGGCGCAAGCCTGATCGTCGGCCCGGTATTTACGCCGTTCGTGATCGCGGCCGCGCCGGTGGCGCGCAAGGCGCGTATTCCCATGATCACGCTCTCCAACAATCGCGCGCTGGCGGGCGAGGGCGTGTATGTGTTCGGTTTTCTGCCGGAGCAGCAGGTGGCGCGCGTGGCGGAATATGCGTTCCTGAAGAAGATCAGCAGTTTCGCCGCGCTGGTGCCGAGCGACGCTTACGGCAAGACGGTGAGCGACGCGCTGGTGGCATCGCTCGGCGGCAAGGGCATCCGCGTCTCTCCGGTGGAGCGCTATGCGCAGACCGCCGAGAATATCGAGGCCGCCGCGGGGCGCCTGCAGGAGGCTTACGGGCGCACCAGCTTCTCGGCGCTGTTCCTGGGCGAAGGCGGCAGTCAGCTCAACCCGCTGCTGGCATCATTGAAAGCGCACGGGCTGGGCCATGACAAGGTGCGATATCTGGGCACGGGGCTGTGGGACGACGAGGAAACCCGGAAGCTGTCGCTGCTGCAGGGCGCCTGGTTCGCCAGCGCCCCGCCGGAATATTACGCCGCCTTCGAACGGCGCTTTCTGGCCGCTTACGGCTATCGCCCGCAGCGCCTTTCCAGTCTGGCTTACGACGCGGTGAACCTGGCGTTCCTGCTGGCGGCCCGCGCACATGGGCCGAATTTCTCCGCGGGCGCGCTGACGAGCCCGCAAGGGTTCACCGGCCCCGCCAACGGGCTGTTCCGCTTCAAGCCGGATGGCACCACGCAGCGCAGCCTGACCGTAATGGAAATCACGCCTTCCGGCCTGGCGATTCTGGACCCCGGCCCGAAGATGTTCTGATGTATGACAGGATTGTGACTGCCGGTCAGAGCCGGATTTTCAGGGTTCATTGAACGTTCATACGCCATTTGCCCCTTTCTATGAGATGATAATCATAGGGAAATAAGGTAACGGTATATGGAATCCATTTTTAAGACTATTCTCACCTTTCTCGGCAACACCTTCGGCAATCAGGCTTCCGGTCTTAAGCCGGGCGGCATATTAAGCACGGGACTTTTCACGGCCATCGGCTTCGGCGTCGGCGGTATCCCCGGGCTGATAATCGGAATCATCGTGGGGTTATTGACCGGCGGCTCCATCAATACGATGGTGGATAAATTTCTCGGCAATAGCGCCCCGGAGACGCTGCGCATCGATCCGAACCCCCAGGATCTCTCCAAGAAAACACCCGTCAGCGTCGGCGGTAAATCCTTCGATTTAGACCGTCCGAATTTGGAACATCTCCAAGCCCCCTGGGGCAAGGGCGAGGAAGGTCCGGCACATTTCCTGGGCCCGCTGGAGCAGGACACCGACCGGTTGATCGGGGAGCCGATAGATTCCCAACCTTCAAAAGCTATTCTGGATAAAACGGTCAGCGAGCGCAATCAGATCTACTACAATTATATCGGCTCGGCGGAACTGCTGAACGATAAGCTGACGCATTATAATAAGGAAGTGCGCGCCGAGTGGATGAAAACCCTGGGCATTGACGAAAAGAGTCCCCTGGCCCAGACCGGCGGCCCGCCGGTCTACACCCTGCTCGCTCTCAAGCTCCCGGAGG
>JAFATP010000130.1 GCA_019243895.1 Alphaproteobacteria bacterium | reverse complement strand
CCTCAAGCCGGCAGATGCTTTTCCGCGCCGCGTGCGGCCAGCATGGCGCGGCCGCCGTGATTTTCGATATAATCCACCAGGGCGAACACCACTTTGCGGTCGAACTCGGTGTCGATGCGCTCCAGCAGCAGCGCGGTGGCGGCATCCACCGTCATGGCGGCGCGGTAGGAGCGCGGCGAGATCATGCCGACGAACGCGTTCACTGCGGCAATGATGCGCGCCGTCACCAGAATATCTTCGCCCTTCAGCCCCTCCTTGCCGGTGCCGTCCCAATGTTCCTGGGACTGCGCCAGCGTCTGCACCACCGGGCCTTCGAATGCCACATCCTTCAGCAGCTCGGCGCTGGCGGTCATCGAATCGCGGATGGTGCGGCGCTCTTGGTCGCTTAAGCGATCGATCTTGGTCAGCACCTGTTCCGGCACTACTACCTTGCCGATATTCATCAGGCTGCCGGCAATGCGTGCCGTCTCCGCCAGCTGCTGGTTCAGTCCCATCGCCACCGCCACCGCGTGCGCCAGCCGCGCCACCAGCGCGGAGTGATTGGCGGCGTGCGGGTCGCGCCGGTCCACAATGGTGATCAGCGTATCAATAAGATCACGATGTGCGTTGATGCGCTGCTCGCGCTCGCGCATCACTTCGGTGATGTCCTGCTCCACCACCAGCACGCCGGGGGTGGGATGCGGCAGGCCGGCGATGGGGATATGCTGGATCGGCACATAAACCGCCTTAATAACGGCCTCATCCTCTCCGCCGCTTCTGGGCAGATGGCGTATCCGCATTTGCGGCGCGCGATAAGTGAGGGCATCATTGCACGCCTCCACCGTCGGCTGCGCGCGGGCAGTCCCCAGCACGTCGCCGATAAATTTGCCGTTAATATCTTCGGCATGCATGGCAGTGCTATAGATGGCATTGGCATTGGCGAAGCGGTAACAATGTTCGGCGTCGAGGATGAACACGATTTCCGGCAGATTGTCCGTCACCAGTTTCAGCAGCGTTTCCTTCGCCTGCACGCGCTCCGCCAGTTCCTGAAAATAGCGCGAGGTGGTGGTGGCGCGGTGAGAGCTTGCCACATACCAAACGGCGACAATCACCGCCACCACCACGCTCAATGCCAGGCATAATACCAGGAGCATGCCCTGACGGCGCATCTGGGTGGCGGCCAGTGCTTCCGCCCGGTCGATCTTCACCGCCAGCACCCATGGCGTGCGGTCGATGGTGCGGCCGGTCATCAGCGCGCTGTGATTACGGTAATCCTTGCCTTCGATGAAGGCGCCCGGCCTCTGCACTGCGAGCGCCTCTGCAAGGATATTCGGATCGGCCTTCAAGTGTTTTTCCAATGGCGCGCTGCCGTCCGCCAGCGGCGAAAGAAACGCCACGTCATCTCCCTCGCGCTGCAATAGCTCGGCGGTCAGCGTTTTTTCGGTGATGCCGGGATGGCGCAGCAGGTTATAAAACGGCTCGTCCACCGCTTTGATGCCGACCACGCGGCCAATAGGCGGCGAGGAAGCATCCGCCTGAATGGGAAACACCGGCACCACGAATCCCATCTGCACCGTGCCGCGCTCGTTGCGATAAATGTCGATCAGCGTCGTCGAGGCGGCGGGAAGCGTGCGTAAGCGCTCCGTCACCGAATCGTCAAGCGTTGCCAGATAGGGCGTGCTGACCACGATATGACCGGCGGTATCCAGCACGGCGATGCCGGCGCCGGCCTGATAAGGCACATCGGCGGGGAGCTGGGTGCTGAGCGGCACGTTTTTCGGTGCGAATCCCATGCGGTCGGCGGTGAAGATCAGTAAATTGCGCAGATAGGTTTTCTGCGCCGGCTCCACGGCGTCCGCCGCGCTCTTCTCGGGATCTTTCGAAAGCTCGGTGAGTTCGGTGAAATAAAGCTGGAGGGAAGGGTTATCCGCCAGTTTTTTTAATTCGGAGAAATGGTCATTCACCCATTCTTCTACGGCAGCGGCGCGACTGTCGGCGATCAGATTCAACTTGTCCTGCCAGCCCTCTACGTCCCGCGCCAGATCGATCTGCGCATAGCGCAGCACCAGCAGGATGCCGGCCAACGCCAGCAGAAAAACAATGACGACAATGCTGAGCAGCCTCGGCCTGAGATGCGCCGGAAGTGAATAAAGATTGGCGCTCATAAGCGCATCCCCGCTCGACGTGAAAAGAGTCAGATGATAGGCGTTGAAGCAACTGAGAAATTGAGCTTGACCGCAGTATCCACAACTGGCATTGCTCGCGCAAGCGATTATTTTATAGAGAATATATAGAGAAAATATGAACAAGCATCACATTCTATTATTGCCCGGCGACGGCATCGGGCCGGAGGTGGTCGCCGAGGCGATGAAAGTGCTGGCGCGGCTGAACGAGGCGGGAAAAGCGCAGTTCACCACCGACCGGGGATTGATCGGCGGCGCTGCTTATGAGGCGACCGGCACGCCGTTTCCGGAAGAGACGCTGGCGAAGGCCAAAGCCGCCAACGCGGTATTGCTGGGCGCCGTGGGCGGCCCCGCCTGGGAGGGGCTTCCTTATGCATCGCGGCCGGAGCGCGGGCTGCTTGGCCTGCGCAAGGAGCTTGGCCTCTTCGCCAATCTGCGCCCGGCCCTGTGCTTCGAGGCGCTGGCGGATGCTTCCACGCTGAAGCGGGAAGTGGTTTCCGGGCTGGATATTCTGATTGTGCGCGAGCTTACCGGCGGTATTTATTTCGGCGAGCCGCGCGGCGTGGAGCAACTGCCGGACGGCACGCGGCGCGGCATTAACACGGAAGTGTATACTTCGCCGGAAGTGCGGCGCATCGCAAGGGTGGCATTCGATCTGGCGCGCAAGCGGCAGGGCCGCGTCTGCTCGGTGGACAAGGCCAATGTGCTGGAGGCCACTGAGATGTGGCGGCAGGAAGTGCAGGAGGTCCACCGCGCCGAATACGCCGAAATCGAGCTTTCCCATATGTATGTGGATAACGCCGCCATGCAGCTGGTGCGCGCGCCCAAGCAGTTCGACGTGATGGTGACGACCAACATGTTCGGCGATATTCTGTCCGATATTGCGGCCCAGCTCACCGGCTCGCTGGGCATGCTGCCCTCGGCCTCGCTCGGCGCGCCGGGAACGCCGGGAGTGTTCGAGCCGGTGCACGGCAGCGCGCCGGACATCGCGGGGAAGGGCATCGCCAACCCCATCGCCACCATCTTAAGCGTGGCGATGATGCTGCGCTATGCCTTCGCCATGCCGCAGGAAGCCGACGCCGTGGAGCGGGCGGTGAAAACCGTGCTGGATCAGGGGTTGCGCACCGCGGACATCATGCAGCCGGGCATGCGCAAGCTCTCCACCGGCGAAATGGGCGATGCGGTGGCGATGGCGCT
>JAFATP010000059.1 GCA_019243895.1 Alphaproteobacteria bacterium | reverse complement strand
ATATAGGAAAGGAGGCGGAGATTCTCGCTCTCTTCGCGGCGGTAGACGCCGCGTTCGGGCCCGTCACGGCGCTGGTCAATAACGCGGCGCTGAACCGCACCCACGGCTCCGGCACGGTGGAGGAAATGCCGCTGGCGCTGATTCAGGAGGTCTTTGCCGTCAATGTATTCGGCGTATTCATTGCCTGCCGCGAGGCCATCAAGCGCATGAAACCCGCCGGGGGCGGGGCCATTGTGAATGTCTCCTCGCAGGCGGCCACTTTCGGCGGCAACAAGATGGCGCATTACGCCGCTTCCAAGGCCGCCGTCAATACGCTGACCATCGCGCTGGCGCGCGAAGCGGCGGCGCACGGCATCCGCGTCAACGCCGTAAGCCCCGCCGTCATCGACACCGACGCGCATAAGGATGCCGACGAGGAACGCCGGCGCTATCTCAACGCCAGCCTGCCGATGGGCCGCATGGGCACCCCGGAGGAAACCGCCGAGGCCATCGCCTGGCTGCTGTCTCCGCAGGCTTCCTATATTTCCGGCGCGATCCTGCCGGTATCCGGCGCGCGCTAAGCGATGGCCAATTCTTTTTCCAGGTTTCTCACCCGCGCCGATTTGGGGAAATAATCCTGGAGGGCCTGGACCAGGTCGAGCTTTTCCCAGGAGAAGGCGCCGTCGGCTTCCGGCGCGCGCCCGAAATGCCCATACGCGGCGGTCTTGGCATAGATGGGCCGGTTCAGGTTCAGGTGCTCGCGGATGCCGCGCGGGCTTAAATCCACCAGCTCCGGCAGCAGCTTCTCCAGCCGCTCCTCCTCCACCTTGCCCGTGCCGTGCAGCGTCACGTAAAACGAAATCGGCCGCGAGATGCCGATGGCGTAGGAAAGCTGGATGGTGCAGCGCGCCGCCAACCCCGCCGCCACCACGTTCTTGGCCAGGTACCGCGCCGCATACGCCGCCGAACGGTCCACCTTGGTGGGGTCCTTGCCCGAAAACGCGCCTCCGCCGTGCGGCGCCGCACCGCCGTAAGTGTCCACGATGATCTTCCTGCCGGTCAGCCCGCAATCCCCATCCGGCCCGCCGATCACGAACTGCCCCGTGGGATTGATGTACAGCTCGCTCTCGTCGCACATCCAGCCCGCCTCAGGCAGCGAATTCACGATGTAGGGCCGCACCAGCTCCCGCACCTGCTCCTGGCTCAGCCCTTCGCCGTGCTGCGTCGAAAGCACGATCGAGGTGGCCCGCACCGGACGCCCGTTCTCATAAAGCAGGCTCACCTGGCTTTTGGCGTCCGGCCCCAGCCCCTGCGCCTTGCCGCTGTGCCGCGCCTGGCTCAAGCTCTGCAGCATGCGGTGCGCGATATGGATCGGCGCCGGCATCAGCGCCGCCGTCTCGTCGCAGGCGAAGCCGAACATGATGCCTTGGTCGCCCGCGCCCTCATCCTTCTGGTTCTGCGCGTCCGCGTCCACCCCGCGCGCGATATCCGCCGATTGCGTGTGCAGCAGCACGTTGATATGCGCGTTGTCGGCGTGGAACCCCTCCTGCTCGTAGCCGATCTCCCGCACCTTGTCCCGCACCACCTGCTCGATCCGCTCGAAGGTGAAATCCTCAACCCCGCGCGTCTCTCCCGCCACGAGGATGTGGTTGGTGGTGGCCAGCGTTTCCACCGCCGCCCGCGCGTGCGGGTTCTCGGTCAGAAACGCATCCACGATGGCGTCCGATATCTGGTCGCACACCTTGTCCGGGTGGCCCTCCGCTACCGATTCGCTGGTGAATACATAGGACGCCCGGCCCTCCTGAAATGACGATGCAGACATAACGGACCGCTTATTCTTCCCGTTCTTCCAGCAGCGTTTTATCCTCCGCCACCGCGCGCATCAGCTCCACAAAGCGGCGTTTCACCAGCGGGTTTTTGATCTTGTGGAAGCAGCGCATCAGCTCCAGCGTCTCGCGGGTGAACGTCTGCTCGTAATCGAACTCCTCCTCTGCCCGCTCCGCCACGCCGCGCATGGGTTCCGCGCCGCCATATTCGGGCATATTGCTGTTGACGGCGGCGCCTTCATACGCTTCGAAGAAGAACGAGATCTGGACGTTGAGCACGCGGGAGAAATCATACAGGCGGCTGGCGCTCATGCGGTTGACGCCGCGCTCATATTTCTGCACCTGCTGAAAGGTGATGCCCACCGCCTTGGCCAACGCTTCCTGGCTTAACCCCATAACCACGCGCTGCACGCGAAGCTGCTTGCCGACATGGGCATCCACCGGGTGAGGTATCATGGAATACGACTTAAATGGAATCGTTTCTGCGAGGCCTCACCATAGGAAATCCCTACAACCTAAGCAAGAGGTATCTTAATAAAGCACATCCCGCGGCGACAGATTGAAAATCACCCGCGCCTGCGCCGCCAAAGGGTTAACAAGACCACGCCGCCGGTCAGCAATAACAGCCAGAGATGGCCCAGTTTCCTGTAAAGCGTGCCGCCTTGCACCGCCTGCGGCAGACCGCTGTCCAGCACGCCCTGCGTGTTCAGGTCAAGCCGCGCCAATACACGCCCGTAACCGTCCGTCACCGCGGAAATGCCGGTATTGGCGGCGCGCACCAGCGGCAGGCCCTGCTCAATGGCGCGCATGCGGCTGATATGAAAATGCTGATACGGGCCGGAACTGTTGCCGAACCACGCATCGTTGGTGATGTTGAGCAGCCAGCTCACCGGCGCATCGGCGGGCGCCGCCTCGTCCGGGAACAGCACTTCATAGCAGATGAGCGGGCTGAAGGGCGGTGCGCCGGGAGCGGTGAGCGCCTGCGGCCCCGGCCCGCGCGAGAAATCCACCGCGCCCGGTGTGATTTTTTCCAACGGCAGGAAGCGGCGCAGCGGCACGAATTCGCCGAACGGCACCAGGTGATGCTTGTCATACACCGCCACCACGCCGTCGGGGCGCGTGATGACGGCCAGCATGTTCCACACGCGCCATTCGCCGCCCCGGCCCTCGGCGCGCAGGCCCCCGGTGAGCAGCGCGCCATGCTCCGGCGCCACGCGCATCAGCAGGCGGATCAGCTCCGGCTCCCGGTTCAGCACGAACGGCACCGCCGTTTCCGGCCAGATGAGATGCGTCACCCGCTCATAGCCCGGCCGCTGCGAAAGCTCCAGGTAACTGCGCAAATGCTGCGCCTGCAATGCCGGGTCCCATTTGGCAAGCTCCGTGATGTTGCCCTGCACCAGCCGCAGGCGCACCCCTTCCACATAAGCCAGCGGCGCATGCTCAAGGCGCCACGCGCCGCCAAGCGCCATGGCCGCCATGCCCAGCCACGCACAGGCGGCATAGCGCCAGCCGGCAACCGGCGCCGCCGCCGCCAGCACCGTAACAAACGAAAGCCCGTAAATGCCGATCACGGAAACGCTCTGGCTCATGGCGCCGGAGAAAGCGAAAGCATAACCGGGAAGATTCCACGGGAAGCCGGTCAACAGGTAACCGCGCGCGAATTCCGCCAGCATCCATACGCAGGCAAAAACAACGGGCGCAAAGGCGCGGCGCGGCGCCAGCACGTAAAAAAGCCAGGCGGCGGCCGCCGGAATCAATGCCAGCGCGCCGTGCAGTCCCACCAGCGTGAACGGAATCAGCCAGGCGAACTTGGCGGGATCCGTCAGCAGGGCGATGCACATCCAGTAAAGCCCGGCGGTGAAAAATCCCCAGCCCCACCACCAGCCGTCGGCGAAGGCGCGGCGCGGCGCGGATGCGTTGCGGATCAGCCATGCCAGCCCGGCAAAAGACGGTATCAGCAACGGGAAAAGGAACACCGGGGGCATGGCCAGCGCCGCCATCACCCCCAGCGCATAGCCAAGCGCATTGCGACGCCAGCCTTCAGGGGAAGAGAGCAAAATTCGCCTCAGCGCTTCATGCTTCACGCGCTTCACGCGGCGGAGCGGCGGCAGGCCGGGTATGCATCTGTATGCGCACGCGCTTCACGCAGCGCGGATCGGCCTCCAGAATCTCAAACGATACGCCGGAATCATCATGATGCACCACCTCGCCCACTTCCGGCATGCGGCCCAGGTCAAACACGATAAGGCCGCCCAGCGTGTCGAATTCCTCTTCTTCGCGGGTTTCCAGCAAATCGACGCCCAGCACCTGCTCCAGCTTCTCGATGCGCACGCGCGCATCCGCCTCGAACACGCCGTCGGCGGTGCGCACGATGTCCTTGATGGCGGCTTCGTCGTCATGCTCGTCCTGGATATCGCCCACGATCTCCTCGAAGAGATCCTCCAGCGTCACCAGCCCGTCGGTGCCGCCGTATTCGTCCACCACGATCGCCATATGGCTGCCCCGGCGGCGCATGCTCACCAGCAAATCGATGATTTTCATCGACGGCGGCACGAACAGCATGGGCCGCAGGATGCGCTTCAGATCGAAGCTCTGATCCCCCGCCAGCACGGGAAACAGATCCTTGATGTGCAGGAACCCTTCCACCCGGTCCAGCGACTCGTGATACACGGGAAACCTGGTATGCCCCTCCTCCACCACATGCCGCTTCAGCTCTTCCATTTCGATATCGTCGGCTACCGCAATGATATCCATGCGCGGGATC
This sequence comes from Alphaproteobacteria bacterium, assembly GCA_019243895.1. Classification (GTDB taxonomy): domain Bacteria; phylum Pseudomonadota; class Alphaproteobacteria; order Rickettsiales; family SXRF01; genus JAFATP01. The sequence goes on along the minus strand of JAFATP010000059.1, from coordinate 6,712 downwards.
ATGATGTCATGCACCGTGATGTCGCCGAAGGACAGCACGTTGCGCAGCATCAGCTTTTCTTCCGGCGCCAGCGCGTCACCCGCCTGTTCCTGGTGCTCTTCCAGCACCTCCTCGATGGCCTCCTTGATGGTGGTGTCGGGGCGGGAGGCAAGCGCGGCCTTCACCCATCCGCGGACAGACTGAATCAGCGATGGGCGGCGCTCTTGCCGCGCTTCGGGGGCTTCGTCCATAGACTTCAGGTTATTCTCCTTGCTTTAAGCTGTAGCATAAAACCTGTAAAAATCAAAGATAGGGATTGGAAATATTAAGTCTCTGTAATATAAGCACTTCTTCCTGCTCCATCGCCTCCGCTTCAGCGGCAATCCGGTGGTCTCTCCCTAAAAGGTGCAATACCGCGTGCACGGTCAAGTGGCTTAAGTGATCCGGAAAGCGCTTGCCCTGCGCTTTTGCCTCGCCGGTCACCACATCAAGGGCAATGGCGATATCGCCCAGGTAATTCGCTTCACCGGAAGGAAACGCCAGCACGTTGGTAGGTTTTTTCTTTCCCCGGAAATCGTGATTCAGGCGCTGCATCTCCGCGTTTCCAACCAGCGCGACGGAAAGCGCGGCGTCTTTTTTCCCCGCGTGCGCCAGCGCCGCGGCCGCCGCCTGGCGTATAACACCGCGCAGCATCGCCGTCTTGCCCTTCCAGGCCGTATGAGAAACGGCCAGCGCCAGCTTCATGAATTATTTTTCTTTTTCCGGTCCCACTCGTCATACGCCTGCACGATACGCGCCGCCAGCGGATGGCGCACGATGTCGGCATCGGAAAACCGCGTGGTGGCGATGCCTTCGATGCCCTCCAGCTTGCGGATGGCGTCCGAAAGGCCCGATTTCACGTCACGCGGCAAGTCCACCTGGGTCAGGTCTCCCGTCACCACCATGCGGCTGTGCTCGCCCAGGCGCGTAAGAAACATCTTCATCTGCGTGGCAGTGGTGTTCTGGCTCTCGTCCAGAATCACGAAGGCATTGCTCAACGTGCGGCCGCGCATGAACGCGAGCGGAGCCACCTCGATGGCGCCGGTTTCCAGGAAGTGCTGCACCTTCTCGGGCGGAATCATATCGAACAGCGCATCATAAAGCGGCCGCAGATACGGATCGATTTTCTCCTTCAAATCTCCCGGCAGGAAACCCAGGCGCTCTCCCGCCTCCACCGCCGGGCGCGACAGGATGATGCGCTCCACCCGCCGGTGCATGAACATGGAAACCGCCATCGCCACCGCCAGGTAGGTCTTGCCGGTGCCCGCCGGCCCCAGGGCGAACACCACGTCATGCATCTGCAAGGCATGAATATACGCGGCCTGCCCCGGCGAATAAGGCCGCACGTGTTTTTTCATGGTTTTGATGACCAGTTCCTCCATGCCGGGAAGGGCGTCTTGATCCACCGCGCCCGTTTGCGCATGCTGCGCCATGCGGATGGCGGCATCCACCTGCGCCATGCCCACCTCGCGGCCGTCCTGCAACTGGGCATAGAGTGACTCCAGCACGGCGCGGCCGGCGGCGACGTTTTTGGCATTGTCGGCGGAAACCACCATATGATTGCCGCGCGAAGCGACATTCACCCCGAGTTGCTGCTCGATGCGGCTCAAATGCGCATCGTGTTCACCGTAAAGCATCGGCAGCAGGCGGTGATTTTCAAAGCTTAAGCTGGCGGAGGAGGAAGGATTCTCGTTGTCCACGCCGGGAATGGGAGCCATCCGTTCATGTTATCAATTTTATCCGCGGCGCACAAGCGGTTATGCGCGCTCTCCGGCGGTGGCAACGGCGGGAAATGTCAGGCGCTCCAGGGAAATAATATGATGGCGGCCGATCAGCTCGGAAATCAGGCGCACGGCCATGTGATGAAACTCCGGCCCCTTGTCGCTGCCGCACAAATCCTCCAGCAGGTAGCAGCGCACGCCGCGCTCGAACAAATCCGCCGCCGTTTTCAGCACGCAGGCCTCGGTGGAAATGCCGCACAGGAACACCGCCGATGGTTCGGCGCGCTCGATATATTCATCCACGCCGCAGGCAAGGCAGGTGTACGAAGGCTTGTCGAAAATCTCCGCATCGGGGCGCGGCAGCACCGCCAGCGGGAATTCGGGGCCGTTGCGCGCGAATTTATCGTAATTCAGAAAGCGGCGGAAAGGTGAAGGGTCCGGGTTATAGAACCGCGTGAACAATACGCGCGGAAACGCGCGCTGCACGCGTTCGATGGCCGGCACCAGGTGCTCCGTGTGCCGGTTGATCAGCCCCAGCTGCATATCCACCACCAATAGCAGCGCTGAATCATCCACCACAACGGGGCCGCTCTTATGTTTATCGTCGTCGTTCATGCGATTTCTCCAAAAAAAAGGCCGGGAAAATCCCGGCCTTTTTACCAAACGAACCGGAAATTACTTACGGCCACCGCCGCTGGTGTTGTTCCCGCTGCTGCTGCCACCGCTGCTGCTGCCGCTGCCGCTCTGGTTCTGCCGGTTCTGCTGCTGCTGAGAAGAGGAAGAACCGGATTGGCCGGATTGCGAACCGCTTCTATTGCTATTGTCGGACATAACGATCTCCTGTTGTGATATGAAAAAGCTTATTAACTAGAGGAATCTTGCCATTACTGGCAGCTCTTACGCTTAATCGCTCATCGGAAAAGAAACGATGCGGGCTTGGCGCGTCCTGTGTAAGGAAATAATAAAGAAAACTCAGGCCGCCCGTTGCCGGAAATGAATTAATTTTCCTGCCATGCTATTGGCATAAGCATTTGCTATTTTTACGGAAACTATTTTTCCTCGATACGATTCCGCGCCTTCCACATGCACCGATTGCATATAAGGCGAACGGCCAAGCAACTGGCCGGGCCGCCTGCCGTCCCGATCCAGCAGCACTTCCATCACCCGGCCAATGCAGCCCTGATTAAACGCCAAGGCGCTGGCGCCGATTTCCGCCTGCAGGCGCTGCAACCGGGCGTCTTTCACCTCCGGCGGCACCTGATGCTCCTCGCTGGCGGCAGGCGTGCCGGGGCGCGGGCTATAGCTGAAGGAATAAGCCGTGGCATAGCCCACTTCACGCACTATGGAGAGCGTCGCCGCGAAATCCTCCTCCGTTTCCCTCGGAAAGCCAACGATGAAATCGCCGGAAAACGCCATATCGGGCCTGGCCCGGCGCAGGCGGGCGATGATGTCCAGGTAAAACGCCCGGTTGTGCTTGCGGTTCATGCGCTCAAGCACCGCGTCGGAGCCGGATTGGATGGGCAGATGCAGATAGGGCATCAGCTTTTCCTCCTCGGCATGCGCGCTGATCAGATCATCACTCATGTCGCGCGGATGCGAGGTGGTATAGCGGATGCGGCGCAAGCCGTCGATGCGGGCCAGACGGCGGATCAGCGCCGCCAGCGTCCAGGCTTCGCCGTCCGGCCCTGCGCCATGATAGGCGTTCACGTTCTGGCCGAGCAGCATAATCTCCACCGCGCCCTGCTCCGCCAGCAGGCGCGCCTCGCGTTCCACCTCCGCCACGCTGCGCGAATATTCGCCGCCGCGCGTATAGGGCACCACGCAGAACGTGCAAAACTTGTCGCACCCCTCCTGCACCGCCAGGAACGCCGCCGCGCCCTGGCCGCTCACGCTTTCCGGCAGGAAATCGAATTTAGAGACGGAGGGAAATTCCAGGTTCACTGCGCTTCCCCTGGCGCGCAGGGCCTTGGTCACCAACTCCGGCAGCCGGTGATAGCTCTGCGGGCCGAATACCATGTCCACGAACGGCGCGCGCGCGAGAATTTCCTCTCCTTCCGCCTGCGCCACGCATCCCGCCACCGCAATCAGCATGCGCCTGCCTTCTTGCGCCTGGCGCTCCTTTTCCTGCCGCACGCGGCCCAGCTCGGAATACACTTTCTCCTCCGCTTTCTCCCGGATATGGCAGGTATTCAGAATCACCATATCCGCGCCTTCGGGAGAGTCCGCCGCCTCATAACCCAGCGGCTTCAGCACGTCCAGCATCCGCCGCGAATCATAGGCGTTCATCTGGCAGCCATAGGTTTTGATGAAGACTTTCATGAAGGCTTTGTAATAAACCCTCGAAATTATGCAAGATTTATCATTGGACCACTTCCCTCACCGCTCGCATCAGCGCCTGCAAATCCTCGCCGCTGATGGTAAATGGCGGCATCAGATACACCACATCGTTAAACGGCCGCACCCACACGCCGCGCTCGACGAATCGCGGGCGCAGCGCGTAACTATCAATCTCCGGCCGCAACTGCACCACGCCGATCGCGCCTTTCACGCGCACATCCACCACGCCCGGCAAGCTCTCGCACCCGCCAAGCCCGTCGCGAAGCGCGGCTTCAATGGCCTCCACCTGCTGCAGGCGCGGCTCTTGCTCGAATAAATCCAGCGATGCGTTGGCGGCGGCGCAGGCAAGCGGGTTGGCCATGAAGGTGGGGCCGTGCATGAAAGCATCATCCCGGCTGCCACTCAAAAACGCAGAGAACATCTCCTCCGAGGCAAGCGTGACCGCCATCCCGCACGCACCCCCGGTCAACGCCTTGCCGAGGCAGAGAATATCCGGCGCAATGCCGGCTTCCTGGAAGGCAAACATGCTGCCGGTGCGCCCGAATCCGGTGGCGATTTCGTCGACGATGAACAGCGCCTCGTATTTGGACGCCAGCCGCCGCAGCTCCGCCAGCACGTCCGGGCTATGGAAACGAAAGCCGCCCGCGCATTGCACCAGCGGCTCGATGATGATGCCCGCCAGCTCCTTCTGCACGCCTGCGAGCAGCGCATCCAACTCCGAAAACGCATATTCGTCGGCGGGAATATCCACCACGAATTGCGGAATCACCGCGTGGCGGAAGGCCTTATGCATGGATTTTTCGGGGTCGGACACCGACATCGCCCCCAGCGTGTCGCCGTGATAGCCGTTCGAGAAGCATAAAAAGCGGTCCTTGCCCGCCTTGCCGCGGTTACGCCAATATTGCAGCGCCATTTTCAGCGCCACTTCCACCGCCACCGAACCCGAATCCGAAAAGAACACGCGCCCCAAGCCAGTCAGCTTGCTTAGGCGCGACGCCAGGGTAAGTGCCGGTTCATGCACCAGCCCGCCAAACATCACATGCGGCATGGCTTGCAGCTGCGCCTCCATGCAGTGGAGGATATGCGGATGATTATAGCCGTGGCACGCCGTCCACCAGGAGCTGACGCCGTCGATCAGCTCGCGCCCGTCGGCCAGCGTAATGCGGCAGCCCTCGGTGCCAACCGCCGTCAAAGGCGGCGGCGCAAGCTGCATCTGGCAATAGGGCAGCCACAGATGCTGCAACCCTTCCGGCGGCGTCAGGCTTCCGCCTTCACGCGGCATGCGCCAGCTTTTCCGATCCCTCCGGCCGCAATCCCAGCCGGGCCAGCAATGCCCTGTCGGCATCGGCTTCGGGGTTCGCGGCGGTCAGCAGCGTGTCGCCGTAAAAAATGGAATTGGCCCCGGCGAAGAAGCACAGCGCCTGCACCGCCTCATGCATCGCCTCGCGCCCGGCCGAAAGCCGCACATACGATGTCGGCATCAGGATGCGCGCCACCGCGATGCTGCGGATGAAATCGAAATCGTCCACCGCTTCGGCCTGCGCCAGCGGCGTTCCGGCAATCGGCACCAGCCGGTTGATGGGAACGCTCTGCGGCGGCTCCGGCAGATTCGCCAGCGTCAGCAGCAGCGCCGCGCGATCCTCCGGCGATTCGCCCATGCCGATGATGCCGCCGCAGCACAGCTGCATTCCGGCCTCGCGCACTTCGGAAAGCGTGTCCAGCCGCTCCTGATAGCTGCGCGTGGTGATGATCCGCCCGTAAAACTCCTCGGACGTATCCAGATTGTGATTGTAATAATCCAGCCCCGCCTGCCTCAGCGCACCGGCCTGGTCTTTCGTCAGCATGCCGAGCGTGGCGCAGGTTTCCAGCCCCAGCGCCTTGACGCCCGCAATGATGCCGCACATCTTCTCCATATCGCGCTCCTTGGGCGAGCGCCACGCCGCGCCCATGCAGAACCGCGTGGCTCCCGCCGCCTTGGCGGCCCGCGCCGCCGCCAGCACCTCGTCTTTCTCCATCAGCTTGGCGGCTTTCACGCCCGTTTCGTAATGCGCGCTCTGCGGGCAGTAGGCGCAATCCTCGGCGCAGCCGCCGGTCTTCACGCTGCACAGGGTGGAAAGCTGCACCTCGTTGGCGTCAAAATGCGCGCGGTGCACTCCGTGCGCCCTGAACAGCAGGTCGTTAAACGGCAGGGCGAATAGCGCGCAAACTTCATCAAGCGTCCAGTGGTGCCGGAGTTCCGTGTTGCCAGCCATGCTCTGCCCCTTTAAATTAGCGGATTCTTCATGCGAGGTTATAGATCAACCATGCTCACGCTGCAAGCCTTCGCCCGGGAGGCGCTGGACGTGCTGGATGCCAGGCACCAGCGCCGCCGCCTGCGTGAAATTTATGCGGCGGATAATGTTCATGTGACGCGTGGGAATAAGCAATATATCTCGTTCAGCGGCAATGATTATTTTGGTTTGTCGCGTCACCCGGAGGTGGTCGCCGCCGCCGCCGAGGCATTACGCCGGGACGGCGCAGGTGCGGGCGCATCGCGCCTGGTCACCGGCAATCATCCGCGCTATGCCGAGCTGGAAACCCTGCTGGCCGCCATGAAGGGCACGGAGGCGGCCTTGGTGTTCGGCAGCGGTTATCTT
>JAFATP010000042.1 GCA_019243895.1 Alphaproteobacteria bacterium | reverse complement strand
GGCCGAGCGTCGTCTTCGGACCGGAGGATCATTTCTTCAACCAGTTCGCCCATCTCGCCACGTTCCTGCCCGCCCTGCCCGCCATTGGCGGCGGCAAAACACGCTTTCAGCCGGTCTATGCGGGCGATGTGGCGCGCGCCATTGCCGCCTGCGTGGAGAATCCCGCCGCCGCCGGAAAAATTTTCGAGCTGGGCGGGCCGGAAGTGTTCACTTTCCGCCAGATACTGGAGTTTATTTACCGCACCCTTGGCCGCACGCCGCGCCTGGTGCCGCTGCCTTTCCCGCTGGCAAGCTTTCTTGCCGCGTTCATGGAAGCGCTGCCGCGCCCGCCGCTGACGCGCGACCAGATCCGCCTGTTGCAGTATGACAACGTGGTGGATCCCCACGCGCTGACATTCGCCACGCTCGGCATCGAGCCGCAGGCGGTGCGCAGCCTGGTGCCGGATTACCTGGCGCGGTTCGGTGCCGCGCCCGCCATCGCCCTCTCGCGCGACTATGCTTGATTTCGTTGAGAAAGAACAGCACTACCCCTCCGTGCAGGAGCCGGAGGCCCGCAAGCACAACTTCCAGGAAATATACAGCCATTTCGGCGAGGCCGCGGCCGCCGAACAATCCGCGCGCTGCTCACAATGCGGCATTCCCTTTTGCCAGATTCACTGCCCGTTGCAGAACAACATCCCGGACTGGCTGCGGCTAACCGCCGAAGGCCGCATCCGTGAGGCTTATGCCGCTTCCGCCGCCACCAACACCTTCCCGGAAATCTGCGGCCGCATCTGCCCGCAAGACCGGCTCTGCGAAGGCAATTGCGTCATTGAGCACGGCTTCGGCGCCGTCACCATCGGCGCGGTGGAGCGTTACCTCACCGAAACCGCCTTCGCCGAGGGCTGGGTGCAGCCCATCCACGCGCATCGCGCCACCGGCCATTCCATCGGCATCGTCGGCGCCGGCCCGGCCGGGCTGGCGGCGGCGGACATGCTGCGAAGAAGCGGCCATGACGTGCACGTGTATGACCGTTATGACCGTTCCGGCGGCCTGCTGATCTACGGCATTCCCAGCTTCAAGCTGGAAAAGCACGTGGTGGCGCGCCGCCACGCGCTGCTGGAGGAAGGCGGCATCCGCTTCCATCTCAACTGCGCCGTGGGCGAGGATATCACGTTTGCCGAGCTGCGCGCCCGGCACCACGCCGTGCTGATCGCCACCGGCGTGTATAAGCCGCGCGAAATGGAAGCCTCCGCTGCGGAACTGGAAAACGTCATTCCCGCCCTGCCCTATCTGATTGCCAGCAACCGGCACGGCCTGGGCGATGCCGTGCCAGAATTCGAGCGTTTAAACGCCCGCGGCAGGCACGTGGTGGTCATCGGCGCCGGCGACACGGCGATGGATTGCGTGCGCACCGCCGTGCGCCAGCAGGCGGCCAGCGTCACCTGCCTTTACCGGCGCGACCGCGCCAACATGCCCGGCTCGCGGCGCGAGGTGAAAAACGCCGAGGAGGAAGGCGTGCGCTTCGAATGGCTGGCGGCGCCGCTGGCGTTTGCCGGGCAGCGAAAAGTCGAAGCGGTGACGGCGGCGCGCATGCGCCTGCTGCCGGCGGACGGAAGCGGCCGCCAGGCGGTGGAACCGGCGGAGGGCGAACAATTCACGGTGAAAGCCGATCTGGTGATCAAGGCGCTGGGCTTTGACGCGGAGGATTTGCCCTCGCTATGGGGGCAGTCCGGGCTGGCGCTTTCGCGCCGCGGCACCATCGCCGTCAACAACGCCACCATGATGACCTCGCTGCCGGGCGTATTCGCCGCCGGCGACATCGTGCGCGGCGCCTCGCTGGTGGTATGGGCCATCCGCGACGGGCGCGACGCCGCCTCCGGCATGGAGCGCTATCTGCGGGCCAACGCAAAAAAGGCGGCAGCCTGATGCGCTCAGCATCCTGGTCAGACCGCGCTTCCCGTCTCCAGCGCCAGGGGCTTTACGACCCGAACACGGAACACGACGCCTGCGGGGTGGGGCTGGTGGCCGCCATCAACGGCCGGCCTTCGCGCGCCGTGGTGGAATTGGGGATTGCGGCGCTGAAGGCGGTGTATCATCGCGGCGCGGTGGATGCGGACGGCAAAACCGGCGACGGTGCGGGCATTCACCTGCAAATCCCGGTGGATTTCTTTCGCCAGCGCGCCGAGCGCATGGGCAAGAGGCCGTTTGATGAGCGCCTGGCGGTGGGCATGATTTTCCTGCCGAAGAAAAACCTGGCGGCGCAGGAAGCCTGCCGCGCCATCGTGGAAACCGAGATCGTCAAGCTGGGCTATCATCTTTTCGGCTGGCGGCGCGTGCCGGTGCAATCCGGCGTCATCGGCGACGTCGCCAATGATTCGCGGCCCGAGATCGAGCAGATTCTCGTCGGCGGTAAGCCCGGGCAAAGCGAGGCACGCTTCGAGCTGGAGCTGTTCTTCATCCGCCGCCGCATCGAAAACGCGGTGCGCGCCCGCGCCATCGCGGATTTTTACATCTGCTCCCTTTCCTGCCGCAGCCTGATCTATAAAGGCTTGTTCAAAGCCGAGCAGCTCACCGAGTTTTACCCTGACCTGCTGGATGAGAGTTTCACCTCTTCTTACGTCATTTTCCATCAGCGCTTCTCCACCAACACCGCCCCGGCGTGGCATCTGGCCCAGCCGTTCCGCGTCATCGCCCATAACGGCGAGATCAATACGCTGAAGGGCAACGTCAATTTCATGCGCAGCCATGAAGCAACCTTTTCCTGCGAGGCGTTTGCGGGGTTCGAGGAGGACATCGTTCCGGTGATTCCGGATCACACCTCCGACACCGGCGCCTTGGACAGCGTGATGGAAATTCTCACGCGCGCCGGCCGCCCGCTGCCGCTTTCCAAGCTGATCCTCATCCCCCCGGCATGGAGCATGAACACCGACGTGCCGGAAAGCCACAAACATCTTTTCTCTTTCTGCAACACCGTTTCCGAACCGTGGGACGGCCCGGCGGCCATTGCCGCCAGCGACGGCGCATGGGTAATGGCGGGCATGGACCGCAGCGGCCTGCGCCCGATGCGCTATGCCGTCACCGCCGGCGGCCTGCTGGCTGCGGCCTCGGAATCCGGCATGGTGCCGCTGGACGATGACGAGGTGGTGGAGCGCGGCAGGCTGGGTCCGGGTGATATCATCGGCGTCAACCTGGCGGAAGGCAGGCTGTATAAGGACAAGGAATTGAAAGATTGGCTGGCGGCGCAGCACCCGTATGAAAAATGGGTGTCGAACATTCTCCTGCTGCGCGAAGTGATGGCGCAGGCGGCCCCCGCCACTAAAACCGTCGAGCCGGTGAGCGGCGCGCGGCTACGCACGCTGCAGCTGGCCTCGGGCCACAGCATGGAGGAAATCGAAGTCATTCTCCATACCCTGGCCGCCGAGGGCAAGGAGGCGGTCGGCTCCATGGGCGACGACACGGCGATGACGGTGCTTTCGGAGCGCCACCGCCCCTTCCATCATTTCTTCCGCCAGAACTTCAGTCAGGTGACTAACCCACCTATTGACCCGCTTCGTGAGCGCCGGGTGATGAGCCTTTTCACACGTTTCGGCAATGACGGCAATTACCTGGCGCTGGATGCCACCCACAGCAAAACCCTGCTCTGCGCCACCCCGGTGCTGCTCGGCGCGGAGATAGCCGTCATCGAGGCCCATTTCGCGCATAAGATCACCCGGCTGGATACGCTGTTTGCCGTGGCCGAGCCCGGCAATCGCCTGCGCAAAAGCATTGACCGCCTGCAACGCGCGGCGGAGGAGGCCGTGCGCGCCGGCCGCTCTTACCTGCTGCTGTCCGACGAGCATATGGATGAGGGCAACGCGGCCATCCCCATGATCCTGGCGGTGTCGGCCATCCACAGCCATCTGGTGCGGCAGAAGCTGCGCAAGAAAGCCTCCATCCTGGTAAAAAGCGCCGAATGCATCGAGCCGCATGCGCTGGCGGTGCTGATCGGCGCGGGCGCCACGGTGGTGCATCCCTACGTGGCCGAGGCGACGCTGATTGAGCGCCACCGGCGCGGGCTGTTTTCCCTGCCCTCCCAGGAGGCCGTGCTCTCCGCTTTCCGCGAAGCAATGGGCGCCGCGCTATTGAAAATCATGTCCAAGATGGGCATCTCCGTGGTTAGCTCCTATCGCGGCGGCTTGAATTTCGAAGCCATCGGCCTTGCCCGCGCGCTGGTGGCAGAGTTTTTCCCCGGCCTGCCCTCGCGCATCTCCGGCATCGGCATCAAGGGCATCGAAAAACGCGTGCTGGCGCTGCACGCCCAGGCCTTTGCCGAGCCGCCTTCCGATGATGCCAAGGTGCAGCTCTTGCCGCTTGGCGGATT
>JAFATP010000121.1 GCA_019243895.1 Alphaproteobacteria bacterium | reverse complement strand
ACTTAACTGAATCTTAAATGGGCTTACTTAAGATCGCGGTGGGAGCTTCTGATGTCCAACCGCCGCATGATTCTGTTAGCCTGCGCCGTGCTGATCGCCGGCATCACCGCATTTGCGGTGAAAAGCCGCATCCAGCCGCCGCCCGTGGTGGCCGAGCCGGCGCCGGTGGTAAAGCCGCTGGCCCGCGTGCTGGTGGCCAAGCAGAACATTCCGCCGGGCAGCATTGTCAAGGCCGGACAGGATATCGGTTGGGAGCCGTGGCCCGCCGAAGCCCTTCAGCCATACTACATCAAGGAGGAAGGCAGCGACATCAATGCCTATAACGGCTCGGTGGCGCGCATCGCCATTCATCCCGGCGAAGCCGTCACCACTTCCGCCCTGGTGAAACCCGGTGCGGGCGGGTTTCTCTCCGCCATGCTGGAGCCCGGCAAGCGCGCGGTCTCCATCGCGGTCACGCCCACTTCCGGCAATGCCGGGCTGATTTTCCCCGGTGACCGCGTGGACCTGATCGTCACGCACCGCATGAAGCTGCGCTCCAGCCCCAACGCCCAGGAACAGGATGCGGTGGTGAGCGAGACTTTCATTGAAAACGTGCGCGTCGTGGCGGTGGATCAGCAGCTGGATAACCCGGAGAATAAGGCGGTGCTGGCCAAGACCATTTCCGTGGAGGTAACGCCCGAGCAGGCGCAGCGCGTCGCCGTGGCCGAGGACATGGGAAAAATTTCCTTCACCTTACGCGGACTGGCCGCCGAGCCGGAGAAGCCGAAAGAGGAAAAGGCGGATGTATATCAAGATCCGTTCCTGGGCGCCGCGGTTTCGGAGCCGGTGGAAGACGCGCATTATACGCGCGATACGGATGTCAGCCCCATGCTGAATCAGCGGAGCGGCGTCAGCCCGCGCATCACCGTCATCCGCGGCGACACCAGCGAGCAACACCAGTTTTACCAGAACGGGAAATGACGATGCGCCGCATAACATTCTGGATCGCGTTGGCAGTGATGGCGTGCAGCGGCGTGGCGCTGCCCGCCCGCGCCGCCGCGCTGAATGAGGATGACGGCAGGCACACCATTAAAGTGGAAATCAATAAGGGCCGCATGGTGCGCCTGTCGCGCATCGCAAGTTCGGTGGTGGTGGCGGATCCCAGCATCGCCGACATTCAGGTGGTAAGCCCCCGTATGGTTTATGTTCACGCCAAGAAAATCGGCGAAACCTCATTTTACGCCATGGATGCCAATGACGCGCCGATCATTGATGAAACCATCGAGGTGACGCATAACCTCACCAAGCTTACCCGCGCCATCAAAGATGTCGCGCCGGAATCCGATATCTCGTTTAAAAGCGTGGACGGCGGCCTTGTGATCAACGGCTACACGGATTCCGCCCAGGAATCCGAGCATATCAAAACGCTGGCCTCGGCCTTTCTCGGCGATAAGGAAAAGCTGGTGAACCTGGTGAACACCGCCGGCTCCGATCAGGTGACGCTGATGGTGAAGGTGGCGGAAGTGTCGCGGGACGAGCTGAAGCGCTTCGGCATCAATATCGCCTCCATCATCACCAGCGGCAATTTCGCCTTCAACATTCTGCAAGGCCGCAGTTTCCTGGATGCCACCGGCAATATCGTGCGCAGCACCAGCGCCGCCGGCATCGACAACAGTATTTTCGCCGGGTATCGCGGGCAGGATTTCAACAGCATTATCGACGCGCTCGAAACCCAGGGCCTGGTCTCCGTGCTGGCCGAGCCGAACCTCACCACCGCTTCCGGCAAGACGGCGAATTTCCTGGCGGGAGGCGAGTTTCCCATTCCCATCGTGGACTCAACCGGCAGTGTCAACGTGGAATATAAGTCGTACGGCATCAGCTTGAATTTCACGCCGGTGGTGATGTCGCGCGATAAGATCAGCCTGAACGTGTCGCCGGAAGTGAGCACCATTTCCAGCCTCAACGCGCTCACGCTGGGCAACAACACGTCGCAATTCGTCATTCCGTCGCTGCAGACCCGCCGCGCGCAGACCACGGTGGAGCTGGGCAGCGGCCAGACTTTCGCCATCGCCGGCCTGCTCAGCAACGACCGCACCAACAACATCAATAAATTCCCCGGCCTGGGCGACATACCCGTGCTGGGCTCGCTGTTCCGCAGCCATCAATTCCAGAATAATCAGAGTGAGCTGGTGATCCTGGTCACACCCTATATCGTGCGCCCGGTCTCCGACCGCGCCAAGATCAAATCTCCGCTCGACGGCTATGTGCCGCCCACCGATCTGCAACGCCTGCTGCTCGGCCAGCTGTATGACTCGCAAGCGCGGGACGAGGAAGGAAGCGCCGCGTCCGCCCGCGTCGATCTGACTCCCGACGCGCCGGCCCTGCACGGCGAGGGGGGATTCATTCTGGAGTAAGCCATGAAAGCACGCCTGAATCTTCTTCCGCTTCTGACCCTGGCCTTGGCCGCGTGTAATGCGCAGCCGATGGAGGAAGCGCGCACGCCGCACGATCTTTCCGGTCAGCTTGACATGCATATCCATCAAGTGGTGCCGGCCTTCTCCAGCGAGGAAATCCATTTCGCCGGCGCCTCCGCCATTCCTTATGCGGCAGGCGGCATCGAGGACGCCGACGGCATCATGCCCGACGCCGTTACGCAAGTAACCATTTATATCCCGGCGTATGATGCGCGGCGCGATGCGCGAACGCTCGCCTTGAAGCGCACGGTGCGGCGGCGCGGGATTCCCGGCAGCCGTATCGCCGTGATCGCCTCGCCTGAGTTAAAGGCGGGCGATTACCGCATCGATTATGCTTATAACCGCGTCGTCACGCCTCCGTGCGACCGCTGGAGCGGCACCGAGGTTTCCAATTACGCCAATGTCATGCAGCCCAATATAGGTTGCGCGCTGGCCACCAATACCGGGCAGATGGTCGCGGACCCGCGTGATTTATTGCGCGGCCACGGCGATGTGCGTCCTGATCCGGATCTGGATGCGCTGGCCATACAGCAATACCGCGCCGGCCCGTCCACATCCTCCAGCGCCGCGCCTGCCAGCAGTTATTCACCCAGCAACGCCGCGCCATCCAGCGGCGCCAGCAGCGCAGGCGGCGGCGGGAGTTCAAGCTTGCCGGCGCCCGGTTCGCAGTAGGATGGAGGAATATGTCCGCATCATCCGCATCCGCGCCCAAACCGCCCTTCTACGCCTTCGCCGGCGGCGCGGCGGATATCGAAGCGCTGCGGCAGTTCGCTGACGCGCATCAATGGGCAGCTTCCTGCATAAAGGAAGGAGACATCACTACCGCGGCTGCGTTTCTTAAGCAAAACCCTTCGCCGCAATTCCTGTTGGTGGAGCTTTCCTCTCCCGAGCACGCGCCGCAGCATTTAACGGAACTTGCCGAAGTGTGCGATCCGGACACCAAAGTGGCGGTGGCGGGAGAAATCAACGAATATAGCTTTTATTGCTGGCTGATGGACATCGGCATCAGCAGTTATCTGCTGAAGCCGCTGAGCGCGAAGGTGCTGGAAGGGGCATGGGAAAAAGCCACCCAGCCCGCCGCGGGCGTCCATACCGGCGCGGCGGCGCGCGCGGCGGGGCAGGTCGTGGGGGTAATGGGCGCGCGCGGGGGAGTAGGCGCCACCAGCGTCGCTATTTATCTGGCGGCGCTCGGCGAGCAGGCGGGAAAAAAAACCGTGCTGGTGGACCTGGACCCGCAGGACGGCAGCGTGGCGCTGCTGCTTGACCTGGACCCCAGCCGCGGCTTCCGCGAGGCGATGGAACGGCCCGAGCGCATCGATAATCTCTTCATCGAGCGCGCGTGCAACCGGCTGAAGCCCAATTTCCATGTGCTGAGCGCGGAGGAATCCATCCATGAGCCGGTGCGCTATCATGAGCGTGCCGCGGAGACGCTGCTGCACGAACTGCGTGATGCATATGATTTGATCGTGCTGGATATTCCGCGCACGCCCAACGTGTTTTTCCATGCCTGCGCGCGCCTGTGCGAAACGGTGTTCGTCATCACGGATTTAACCCTGACCGGTTTGAGCGCCGGTATCCGGCTGAACGAATTATTCAAGGATCATTTGAAGCGCACCCCGCCCGTGTTCGTCGCCAACCGGGTGGGCCTAAACGAGAAGTATGAAATTCCCGCCGCCGAATACGGCAAAGGCATCGGCGCCAAGGTGGAATACAGCATCCCGTTTGCCCCGGACGCGTTCATGAGCCTGAGCGGCGAGTTGAAGGCGCTGAAACATCCCAATACGCCGGCGATGAAAGCGCTGCAACGCCTGGGCGGGCATCTTTTTCCCGCCGCCGAGGAGCAGGGGAAGGAAACGGCCAAAAAACCCGGTGGGCTCGCGGGGCTGCTGAAGAAGGGAAAATAAACCATGTTCGGCCGTCGCGGCATCGGCGAAACGCCTCCTCCTCCGCCTGCTGTGGCATCGCCCGCCCCGGCCGCGCCTGCGGTCGCGACAAAAGAAATAAGTCCACTGCTGGCACCCAAAACCGATGACGCCAAACCGAAGCCGCCGGAAACTAACGAGCTGACGCAGACCAAGGACAAAATCTATTCCATCCTCATGGAGCAGATTGACATCGGCACGTCCTCGCGCCTGCCCCGCGAAGAGCTGAAGCGGCAGATCATCGAGCTGATCGGCGAGATCGTCATCGAGCGGAAATTCATGCTGTCGGCGGCCGAGCAGCAATTGCTGGCCAATCAGATCGTGGACGACATGCTGGGCTTCGGCCCGCTGGAGCCGCTGCTGAGAGACGAGCTGGTCACCGACATCATGGTAAACGGCCCGTGGCAGGTGTATGTGGAGCGCAAAGGAAAGCTGGAGCTCAGCGACATTAAATTCCGCGACAACGCGCACGTCATGGCCATCGCCACCCGCATCGTCACCGGGGTGGGAAGGCGCGTGGACGAATCCAGCCCCATCTGCGACGCGCGCCTGCCGGACGGCTCGCGCGTCAACGTGATCGCGCCGCCGCTGGCCATCCGCGGCTGCTCCATCTCCATCCGCAAATTCTCGCAGAAAAAAATTACGCTGGACGTCATGGCCTCGCAGAACAATATCTCCGACCCCCTCTGCAAGCTATTGAAAATCTGCGGCGCCATCCGCCTGAATCTCCTGATCTCCGGCGGCACCGGCTCCGGCAAAACCACCCTGCTGAACGCCATCTCGCGCATGATCTCCCCCGGCGAGCGCGTGGTCACCATCGAGGACGCCGCCGAATTGCAGCTGCAGCAGCCGCACGTGGTGACGCTGGAAACGCGCCAGGCCAATCTGGAAGGCCAGGGCGAAGTCACCATGCGCGACCTGGTGAAAAACTCTCTGCGCATGCGTCCGGACCGCATCATTTTGGGCGAGGTGCGCGGCGGCGAGGCGTTCGACCTTTTGCAGGCGATGAACACCGGCCATGACGGCTCCATGGGCACGCTGCACGCCAATAATCCGCGCGAGGCGCTCTCCCGCCTGGAAAATATGATCGGCATGGCGGGCATCAACCTGCCCAGCAAAGCGGTGCGGCAGCAGATCACTTCCGCCGTCAACGTGGTGGTGCAGATTCAGCGCATGCGCGACGGCATGCGCCGCGTCACCCACGTCACCGAAGTCACCGGCATGGAAGGCGACGTCATCATCACGCAGGACCTGTTCACCTATGAATTCAAGGGCGAGGACGAAAGCGGCAAGCTGGTCGGTGAATTCGCCTCTACCGGCGTGCGCCCGAGCTTCGCGCATAAAGCAGCGTATTTCGGGCTGGAGCAGGCGCTGCTGGAAGCGATATCGGCATGATGACGACCGCCGCCATCTTCGCAGGCATGCTGGCGGTGCTGCTGGTCATCTTCTTTGCCACCGGCAGCGGCATCGAGCACACCCGCCTGAGGCGGC
>JAFATP010000037.1 GCA_019243895.1 Alphaproteobacteria bacterium | reverse complement strand
TCATTACTGGACCTGGTGGTGTTCGGCCGCGCGGCGGGCGAACGCTGCGCGCGGGAGTTGCGTCCAAATGCCGCCCATGCGGCGCTGCCGCCGTCCGCCGCGGAGCAGGCAATGAGCAGGCTTAACCGGTTCCGCCATGCCGCAGGCGGCACTCCCGCCGCCGCCATCCGCAAGGCAATGCAACAGGCGATGCAGATGCACGCGGGCATTTTCCGCGACGCGGAAACCCTGGCATCGGGACAAAAACTTCTGGCGGACTTAAGCGCGCAGTTGGCGGAGGATGTGCGCATGGGCGACACCAGCCTGCTGTGGAACGACGAGCTGCTGGGGGCGCTGGAAACCGAGAACCTGCTGTTGCAGGCGCGGGCGACGCTGGAAAGCGCACAGTTCCGCACCGAAAGCCGCGGCGCGCATTGGCGGGAGGATTTCCCGGCGCGGGATGATGCGCATTGGCTTATGCACACGCTGTGCGGAATGGACGGGCAGACAAGGATGCATCCCGGCACACGGCCCGTGCGTGCGCATGATCGCGCCGATTGCCCGGTCTTCACCCCCGAACCGAGGAGCTATTGATGAACGCCACCATCCGCATTCTCATCTCCGGCCACGTGCAAGGCGTGAGCTTCCGCGCCTGGACGGAGAAGGAAGCTCGCCGCCGCAGGCTTTCCGGCTGGGTGCGCAACCGCCGCGAAGGACAGGTGGAAGCGGTATTCAGCGGCCCGCCGGAGGCGGTGGAGGCGATGATCGAGGCGTGTCGCACGGGGCCGATGCTGGCGCGGGTGGAGGCGGTTGAGCGCTTTCCGCACGACGAGGGCATTACGCAAGAGGTTTTCCGGGTGAAGGAAACAGTATAAACCTCAGCCTACGGCTATTCATTTTTAATCGTTCGAGGGGGTATGGCAGATTTGGAAAAAACTGAACGGGAAGCGCTGGGAGCTTTTTTCACCGATCTCATCATTGGGCAATCCGATCCGCAGGGGGAGCGCTTGGTAACGCCATCCCAAAAGCGAGGTCTCGCCAACAAAATGAAGGATTCGCCATTCGAAGTTCCTATTCAACATGTGACGGCGGTCCTGCAGGGAAGGGCATCGCAAATAATCGCTTACCAGCGGATAGCACAAGCGCTCGGCGAAGAGATAAACCGTGCACTCGGACAGAGTTGGACCAGAGAGGAAATCATAGAGCCGGAGAATTGGCGGAGAATAGTACGCGACGCCATAAGCCGTGCCGATGCGGAATCCCGGAATACGGAAGCAGTTACACCGGGCGCGGAGCCGGAGAAAAAGCCTAACCCCGCTATGAAAATCGCTCCCAAGACACCCCAAAAAGGGAAAAGGAAAGAAGAAAGAGAAATCGGAGAAGAGCCATCAGAGGAGCAAAAACGACAGATTGCCGAAGAGATCGGAAAAATTCGCCAAGAGAAAAACAGGAAAAGCGAAGACAACCAGCGCTAAGCGCGCTCTAATGCGGCTTGGCGCTCTTGCCGCTACCGGTGGAGCCGCCGGTTTTGCCTTCGCCCTGCACGATCACCGGCAGCGCGTTGGCGTCCACCACATCCGCATTGATGATCACTTCGGAGACATCCTCCATGCTAGGCAGGTCATACATCAAATCCAGCAGAATGCCTTCCATGATAGCGCGCAGACCGCGCGCGCCGGTCTTGCGCTTGATGGCCTTGCGGGAAATGGCGCGCAGCGCGTCGTCGGAAAAACGCAGCCGCGTGCCTTCCATCTCGAACAGCTTCTGATACTGCTTCACCAACGCGTTTTTGGGCTCGGTGAGAATGGAGATCAGCGCCGTCTCGTCCAGATCGGTCAGGGTGGCGATCACCGGCAGGCGTCCGACGAACTCGGGAATCAGGCCGAATTTCAGTAAATCCTCCGGCTCCACCTGCGCGAATAATTCTCCCACGCGCTGGTCCTCGGTGCTGCGCACATTGGCGCCGAAGCCGATGGAGGTGCCCTTGCCGCGCGCGGAGATGATCTTTTCCAGCCCGGCGAACGCTCCGCCGACGATGAAGAGAATATTGGAGGTGTCCACCTGCAGGAACTCCTGCTGCGGATGCTTGCGGCCGCCCTGCGGCGGCACGCTGGCCACCGTGCCTTCCATGATCTTCAAGAGCGCCTGCTGCACCCCCTCGCCGCTGACATCGCGCGTGATGGAGGGATTGTCGGATTTGCGGCTGATCTTGTCCACCTCGTCGATATAAACAATGCCGCGCTGCGCGCGCTCCACGTTATAATCCGCCGCCTGCAGCAGCCGCAGGATGATGTTCTCCACGTCCTCCCCCACATAACCCGCTTCCGTCAGCGTGGTGGCGTCGGCCATGGTAAACGGCACGTCCAGAATGCGCGCCAGCGTCTGCGCCAACAGCGTTTTGCCGGAGCCGGTGGGGCCGATCAGCAGGATGTTGGATTTGGCCAGTTCCACATCGCTGTTCTTCTCCAGCAGCGAGACGCGTTTATAATGGTTGTGCACGGCCACCGAGAGAATTTTCTTGGCGCGCTCCTGGCCTATCACGTAATCGTCAAGCACCTTGCGGATTTCCTGCGGGCTGGCGATTTCATCGCCTTCGCGCGCAAGCACGCCCTTGTCGGCGGCCCGGATGATGTCCATGCACAGCACCACGCATTCGTCGCAGATGAATACGGTAGGCCCCGCAATGAGTTTGCGCACCTCGTGCTCGCTCTTGCCGCAGAAGCTGCAATAGCGCGTGGTTTTAGACTCCCTGGTGCCGCCTGCTTTGGTCACTTCTTGCTCCTTCGTCGCAGTGGTAAACGGGAAATAGCCGGCCGCTCGCGATTAAACTCGCATTACACTGATCACTGGCTGCCTGTGTCACCTGCCACTCACTTTCCCTTCTTCTCCTCCTCCATCATCGCCGCGCGCGATTCCACCACGTGGTCGATCAGGCCGAATTCCTTGGCCGCCTCGGCGCTCATGAAATTATCGCGCTCCATGCTGCGCTCGATCACCGAGAGCTTCTGGCCGGTATGCTTCACATACATATTATTCAGGCGCGACTTGAGGCTTAATATCTCCTTAGCGTGAATTTCGATGTCCGTGGCCTGCCCGCGGAAGCCGCCGGAAGGCTGGTGAATCATGATGCGCGCGTTGGGCAGCGCGTAGCGATGGCCGCTGGCCCCCGCCGCCAGCAGCAGCGACCCCATGGATGCCGCCTGGCCGATACACAGCGTAGACACCTTGGGGCGGATGTATTGCATGGTGTCATAAATCGACAGGCCGGACGTCACCACCCCGCCGGGCGAATTGATATACATGGAGATTTCCTTGTCTGGATTCTCCGACTCCAGGAACAGCAGCTGCGCCACGATCAGGCTCGCCATATAATCTTCCACCTGGCCGGTGACGAAAATGATGCGCTCTTTCAG
>JAFATP010000183.1 GCA_019243895.1 Alphaproteobacteria bacterium | reverse complement strand
GCCCGTCACCACCGTGCCGCGACCGGAGATCGAGAACACGTCCTCGATCGGCATCAGGAACGGCTTGTCCACCGGACGCGCCGGCTGCGGAATCGTCTCGTCCACCGCCTTCATCAGCGCCAATATCGCCTGCTCGCCCAGCTCCGGATTGCGGTCCTCCAGCGCGCATAAGGCGCTGCCCTTGATGATCGGCGTCGTGTCGCCAGGGAATTTATACTTGTTCAAAAGCTCGCGCACTTCCAGCTCCACCAGCTCCAGAAGCTCCGCATCCTCCACCATATCGCACTTGTTCAAAAACACCACGATGGCCGGAACCCCCACCTGACGCGCCAGCAGAATGTGCTCCCGCGTCTGAGGCATCGGGCCGTCCGCCGCCGATACCACCAGAATCGCCCCGTCCATCTGCGCCGCCCCCGTGATCATGTTCTTCACGTAATCCGCGTGGCCAGGGCAGTCCACGTGCGCGTAATGCCGGTTCTCCGTCTCATACTCCACATGCGCCGTGTTGATCGTGATCCCGCGCGCTTTCTCCTCCGGCGCCGCATCAATCTGGTCATACGCCGTGTATTGCGCCTTGCCCTGCTTCGCCAGAACCTTCGTGATCGCAGCCGTCAAACTCGTCTTGCCGTGATCCACATGCCCGATCGTCCCGATGTTGCAATGCGGCTTGTTGCGCGAAAATTTCTCCTTGGTCATGATTCCTTCCCTTTCCAATTGGCTGTGCGCACCTTTCGGCACGATGGGCCCGAAAATACCTACTGGAAAGGTAAAGTCAATGCGCTATGCTCACGCGCTATGAAATTCCTGGACGAAGCGAAGATTTACATTCGCAGCGGCGATGGCGGCAACGGCTGCGTCAGTTTCCGCCGTGAGAAATTCATCGAGCATGGCGGACCCGACGGCGGCAACGGCGGGCGCGGCGGCGATGTGATCGCCGTGGCCAGTTCGGGGTTAAACACGCTGATCGATTACCGCTACCAGCAGCATTTCAAGGCGAAGAAAGGCCAGCAAGGCTCCGGCGCCAACCGCACCGGCGCTTCGGCGGAGGATTTGATGCTAAGCGTGCCGGTGGGAACGGAGATACTGGAAGGCGACAAGGAAACCGTGGTGGCGGACCTCACGCGCGAAGGGCAGCGCGTGGTGCTGGCCGACGGCGGCAAGGGCGGCGTGGGCAACCACGCGTTCCGCTCTTCCACCAACCAGGCGCCCCGGCAATTCACTCCCGGTGAGGAGGGAACCGAGCGCTGGCTGTGGCTGCGGCTGAAACTGATCTCGGATGCCGGATTGCTGGGGTTGCCCAACGCGGGCAAATCCACCTTTCTGGCGCGCGTCACCCGCGCCAGGCCGAAGATCGCCGATTACCCTTTCACCACGCTTACCCCGCAGCTGGGGGTGGCTAATATCGACGGGCATGAATTCGTGCTGGCCGATATTCCCGGCCTCATCGAAGGCGCGCATGAGGGCGCCGGGCTGGGACTGAAATTTTTGAGCCATGTCGAGCGCGCGGGCGTGCTGCTGCATCTGGTGGACGGTACGTCGGAGGATGTGGCGGACGCGTATCGCACTATCCGCACGGAACTGAGCGCTTATAGCGAAACGCTGGCGAAGAAAAAGGAGATCGTGGCGCTGAATAAATGCGACGCGCTGAACGAAGAGGATATTACGCAAAAGAGCCAGGCGCTCGCACAGGCCGGAGCTGGAAATATTTTTGCCATCTCCGCCGCCACCGGCCAGGGCGTGCCGGAAGTGCTGAGGGCGCTGTGGGGCGCCGTCGCGCAGGCCCGCCAGGGAGAGGGCGCCGGTGCTGAATAACGCTAAGCGCATCGTCATCAAAATCGGCTCGTCGCTGCTGATCGATGAGCGTAGCGGCTTGCGCGAGGCCTGGCTGCTGACGCTGGCGGAAGACGTTGCGGCGCTGCGTCGGGCGGGCAAGCAGGTGGCCATCGTCACCTCCGGCGCGGTGGCGCTGGGAAGAAACCCGCTGGGCTATGATGCGCGCGCGCTGACGCTGGAGGAAAAGCAGGCCGCCGCCGCCTGCGGCCAGATCGCGCTTTTTTCTTTCTGGGCGCAGGCATTGGCGATCGTTTCCCTTTACCCGGCGCAAATCCTGCTTACCGCCGATGACAGCATCAATCGCCGCCGCTATTTGAACGCGCGCACCACGCTGGAGATGCTGCTGGCCAGCAACCGCGTGATTCCCGTCATTAACGAAAACGACACGGTGGCGACCGCGGAGCTGCGCTTCGGCGACAACGACCGCTTAAGCGCGCGCGTAGCGCAGATGATCAGCGCCGATTGCCTGGTGCTGTTTTCCGATATCGACGGGCTTTATGCGGCCGATCCGCGCCGCAATCCCGCCGCCCGGTTCATTGAAAAGGTGGAGGCGGTGACGCCCGAAATCGAGGCCATGGCCGCGGGCGCGGGTTCGCATATCGGCACCGGCGGCATGGCCACCAAGCTGGAAGCAGCCAAGATCGCGCTGGCCTCCGGCTGTCATATGGCGATTGCTTCCGGGATGGAAATGCATCCCCTTACGCGATTGCAGGAAAACGCCCGGGCCACCTGGTTCATCGCCGCCGAAAGCCCGAAACGCGCCCGCAAGCGCTGGATTGCCGGCGGCCTGCATCCTGCCGGGGTGCTGACGGTGGATGCGGGCGCCGCGGAAGCGCTCCGCTCCGGTAAAAGCCTGCTGCCGGCGGGAGTTACGGCGGTGGAAGGCAGCTTCGAGCGCGGCGACGCGGTGTTGATTAAGGACGCAGACGGCCATATCATGGGCAAAGGGCTTTCGGCGTATAATGCGGCGGACGCCCTGCGCATCATCGGCCGTAAAAGCGCGGAGCTCGAGGGTATCCTTGGCTTTAAGGGCCGCGCCACGCTCATCCACCGTGATGACATGGTCATCGATAAAAATTAATATATAATGGATGTCCCCTTGCGGCACCGGGGTATAATTAGTAATTAAGTAAGCATCTTATATTATACCGGTAGATGTAAAGGAATCCGAGACGCGTTATGAAAGCAGCCGCTTCCTTGCCTGAGCAGAATATTCCTTCCGTCATGCGCGCGATGGGCAAAACGGCGCGAGCGGCCTATATGCGCCTAAGCGAAGCGCGCAACGAGCAGAAAGACATGGCGCTGGTGGGCGCGGCGATGAGCCTGCGCGAACGCGTGGCCGAAATCCTCTCCGCCAATGAGCGCGACATCGCTTACGCGCGGGAGCATGAGGTGCGCGGCGCCATGCTGGACCGGCTGCTACTGACGCCCGAGCGCATCGAAGGCATGGCGCAAGCGCTGGAGACGGTCGCCACCCTGCCCGATCCGGTCAATCGCATCGTCGATGAATGGGAGCGCCCCAACGGGCTGGTTATCCAGCGCGTCAGCATTCCGTTGGGCGTCATCGGCATTATTTACGAAGCGCGGCCGAATGTAACGGCAGACGCGGCGGCGCTCTGCATCAAATCCGGCAATGCCTGCATTCTTCGGGGCGGCTCGGAGAGCCTGCATTCCTCGGAAGCGATCGTTTCCTGCATCCGCCAGGGATTGCAGGACGCCGGGCTGCCGGAATCGGCGGTGCAGATGGTGCCGGTGCGCGACCGCGAGGCCGTCACCGAAATGCTCGGCATGACCGGCATTATCGACGTCATTATCCCACGCGGCGGCAAGTCGCTGTGCGAAAAAGTGCAACGCGAAAGCCGCGTGCCGACGCTGCTGCATCTGGACGGCAACTGCCACACCTATATTCATGCCAAGGCCGATGCACAGCTGGCGCGCGACGTGCTGCTGAACGCTAAAATGCGCCGAACCGGCATTTGCGGCGCCACCGAATCGCTATTGATCGACGAGGCGGCCATTTTCATGCTGCCGGGACTGATCGCGCCCTTGATCGAGAAAGGCTGCGAGCTGCGCGGCGATGAAAGAGCGCGCGCGGCGGATAAACGCATTCGCGCGGCGACGGAAGAAGACTGGAGCAAGGAATATCTGGATGCTGTCCTCTCGATTAAAACGGTCAGCGGACTGCAAGCAGCCATTGAGCACATCAACGCCTACGGTTCGCACCACACGGACGCCATCATCACCGAGGACAATTCGGCGGCGCGCGCGTTCCTGCGCCAGGTGGACAGCGCCATCGTCATGCATAACGCCTCAACCCAGTTCGCCGATGGCGGCGAGTTCGGCTTCGGCGCGGAAATCGGCATCGCCACCGGCAGGCTGCACGCGCGCGGGCCGGTGGGCGCCGAGCAGCTTACCACCTATAAATACGTGGTGCACGGCACAGGCCAGGTTCGGACTTGACCGCCGGCGGCAAAAGCCTGAATACGCAAAACCTATCGCAGCGGAGCTTACGCCCCCTGCACTGCCGCCAAAGGGTGGGGCTGCTCGGGGGCTCATTCAACCCGGCCCATGCCGGGCACCTGCATATCAGCCGCGAAGCCATCCGCCGCCTGGAGTTGGACGAGGTGTGGTGGATCGTTTCTCCCCGCAATCCCCTGAAACCGTTGGGAGAGCTGGAGGATTACGCCACGCGGCTGGCCCAGGCGCGGGTCATTGCCGCCGCGGAACCCCGCATCGTGGTGACGGCCATTGAACATGCATTAGGGACGCGGTATACCATCGACACGCTGCGCCAGCTGAAGCGCCGCTATTCCCGGGTTTGCTTCGCGTGGCTGATGGGCGCCGACAATCTCGCGCAATTCCGTCTTTGGAAACAATGGATTATGATATTTTCAGACACACGCATCGCGGTGTTTGACCGCGCGCCTTTCTCTCATACGGCGCTGCGTGCGAAGGCTGCGTTGCGTTTTACCGCGCGGCGCGTCCCGGCGGGAGTGCTGATGCAAACGGCCCCTCCCGCCTGGGCGTATGTCCATATGCGCCGGGATCCCCATTCCGCCACCGCGCTGCGCCACGGTCTTTCCCTTTTTCCGTCAAAAATTCTCCCTTCCAAACCCCCTGAGAGTGCGATATAATGCTTATGTAACGGCTGTAATAAACAGCCGTATAGAAAGGAGTAACCACCATATTGAACCTCTCTCCGCCAGCGCGGATTCCTTTAAGCCAGCTGGAAGCATTGATCGTCCGCACCTTGGACGACCGTAAGGCTGAAGATATTCTGAACATTAATCTCACCGGAAAAGCGGATTTTGCCGACCGCATGATTATTTGCAGCGGCACGTCGGCGCGCCATGTCGCCAGCCTGGCCGATTATGTGGTGGCGGCTCTCAAGGCGCTCGGATTATCCCAAACAACGGTGGAAGGCAAGGATGCCTGCGACTGGGTGCTGGTGGACGCAGGCGACATCGTAGTGCACATCTTCCGGCCCGAGATACGCCGCCACTACAATCTGGAAAAAATGTGGTCAGTGCCGATGCCGGAGACGCCAAGCCGCGCGGATCTCGTTCTGGCTTAATCCGTGCGCATCCACCTCGCCGCCATCGGCAAAGCCAGGCCCGGCGCGCTTCAAGACGTTTATCATGATTTTGCGCGACGCCTGCCGTGGAAACTGGAATTAAAGGAAATCGAACTTAAAAAAGCCGTCGCCGCCACGCGAAAGAAGGCGGAGGAAACCCGGCTGCTGCTGGAAGCCTGCGCCGCAGCGGAGCGCATGATGGCCCTGGATGAGCAGGGAGAATTGCTCTCCAGCGAGGAGTTTGCGCGCCTGCTTAGCCGCTGGCAAAGCGCCGGTGCGGGCACGCTGGGCATTATCATCGGCGGGGCGGACGGGCTCGACCACTCACAGCTTTCGCGCGCCGATTGCGTGCTTTCCTTCGGGCGGGCCACCTGGCCGCACATGCTGGTACGCGCCATGATGGCCGAGCAATTGTATCGCGCTTACACTTTATTAAACAATCACCCGTATCACCGGTCATAGAATTATGTTATAGAGTTAAGACAATGAACGCGCTCGGCACCCACACCTTAAAAAGCTACGACCAGCAGCTGACCCATTTGATGGATCTGATTTTCGCCATGGGCGCGCACGTGCAGGTGCTGGCGGGCATCGCCAAGCAGGCGCTGCATATGCGGGAAGAGGCATTGGTGATGCAAGCCAAGGCGGAGGATAAAGAAATTAACCGGCTGGAGGGCTTGCTGGAAATGGCGGCCACCGAGACGCTGGCCCTGCAGAATCCGCTGGCGGTGGATCTTCGCTTCGTCACCTCGGCCCTGAAAATCTCGGCCATGCTGGAGCGCGCCGGTGACCTGGCCAAGAACGTGGTGAAGCGCTCCGCGCATCTCGGCGGGTATTCCTCCACGGAAACCCTGGCGGCACTGGAACACATGGCGGACATCGTCACCGATATGCTGAACGACGCGCTGGATGCGGTGAAACGGCGCGATGCGCAGAAGGCGCTGGACGTGTGGAAACGCGACGACGAGGTGGACGACCTTTACCATGCCGTGTTTTCCGCCGTGCAGCGCGAGATGCTGGAAAGCGCCGCCAACATTCCTTCCTGCACCCATGTGGTGTTCATGGCCAAGAATCTCGAGCGCATGGCGGATTACGTCACCAACCTCGCCAAGACCGTGCATTACATTGTCACCGGCCATCCCGCCGATAAGTCGCTGCTGAAGCAATAAGCCTCGGCCATGAAGCGACCCAAACCCGTTATGCTCGTCATTCTGGACGGATGGGGCGAGGACGCTGCCTCCCCTCATAATGCCGTTACGCTGGCGCATACCCCCGTCATGGCGCGGCTGCGGCGCGAATTTCCGCACGGCGTGCTGAATGCCTCCGAAGGCTTTGTCGGCCTGCCGTCCGGTCAGATGGGCAATTCCGAAGTGGGCCACATGAATATCGGCTCCGGCCGGGTGGTGATGCAGGATCTGCCGCGCATCGACGCCGCGGTCGCGGACGGCTCGCTTGGCCGCAACCCGGCGCTGCGCGAATTCATTGCACGCTTAAAGGAAAGCGGGGGGGCGTGTCATTTGCTGGGCCTGCTTTCGCCCGGCGGCGTGCATGCGCATCAAGCGCACATGGCCTCTTTGGCGCGCATGGTGGCGGAAGCGGGGGTGAAGGTGTGGGTGCATGGGTTTCTGGACGGGCGCGACACGCCGCCGCGCAGCGCCGGTGAATACGTGCAACGCTTCGAGCAGGCGGTGGCGGAAACGGATGTCCGCATCGCCACGCTTACCGGACGCTATTACGCCATGGACAGGGACAAGCGCTGGGAGCGCGTGCAAAAAGCCTATGACGCCCTTGCCGGCGGCCACGGCGATTCCGCCGCGGATGCCGCCTCGGCCATCGCCGAAAGCTATCAGGAGGGAAGCAGCGATGAGTTTCTGCTGCCGCATATCATCGGCGGGTATCAGGGAATGTCTGATGGAGACGGGCTGTTAATGGCCAATTTCCGCGCCGATCGCGCCCGCGAGATGCTGGAGGCGCTGCTGGACCCGGCCTTCAATGGATTCAGCCGCGCCAAGCATATACGCTTCGCCGCCGCGCTCGGCATGGTGGAATATTCCGAGCATCTGAACGCATTCATGCCCACGCTTTTCCCGCCGCAGGCGCTCACCCATATTCTGGGGGAAATCGTGGCGGCGGCGGGGCTGACGCAGCTGCGCATCGCCGAAACCGAAAAATACGCGCATGTGACGTTTTTTTTCAATGGCGGGCGGGAAGAGAAATTTCCCGGCGAAAGCCGCATCCTGGTGCCGTCGCCTAAGGTGGCCACTTATGACCTTAAGCCTGAGATGTCGGCTTATGAGGTAACCGACCGGCTGCTGGAAGCCATCCGAAGCGATGCGTTTGACTTCATCGTGGTCAATTATGCCAATACCGACATGGTGGGCCACACCGGCAACGTGCCCGCCGCCGTCAAGGCGGTGGAGACGGTGGATCATTGCCTGGGACAACTCGTGGAAGCGGTACTCGCCAAGAGCGGCGCGCTGATGATCACCGCCGATCACGGCAATGCCGAGGCCATGTATGACGCTCACACCGGCCAGCCGCATACGGCGCACACGCTGAATCTGGTGCCGGTGTTGATTGTGGGAGAGAAATGGCGGGGAAAGCCCACCGCCCTGCGCGAAGGCGCGTTGGCGGATATCGCGCCGACGTTGCTCGACCTACTCCGGCTTCCCCAGCCGTCCGAAATGACCGGCGCCTCCCTGCTGCAACATGCGTAAGCTTGTCCTGCTGGCAGCCGCGCTGCCGTCGCTGGCTTTGGCCGCCCCCTCCGCTCATGATCAGCTGAAAGAAACCGAAGCGGCCATTGCGCAGGAAAAAGCCCGCCAGCAGGAATTGGCAACCCAGGAAGCCCAGACGCAGAAAGCGCTGGCGGAGGTGCAGCACACGCTGGTGCGCAAGGCGCACAGCCTGCGGGAAACCGAAAACTCTCTGCTGGCTTCCGAAGAGAAAATCGCCGCGCTGAGCCGGCAGCAGGAAGAAAAAGGCGCTGTTTTGCAGAAACACCGCGCGGCGCTGGCCGCCATGGTGAGCGCGGCGATCCGCATGAGTCAGATGCCGCCGAGCGCGGCGCTGCTGATGCCGGGTGACCTTGGCAACACCCTGAAAGCTTCGCGCATCCTGGCTTCGCTTACCGCATCTATCAAGCAGGAATCGGCGGCGTTGAATGCGCAGCTGCTGGAGATGGACGCGCTGCAGCAGCGCTTAAAGGAAAGCCGTGCGCACGCCAGCGCGCAGCAAAAGCAGTTGAAAATGGATCAAATCGAGCTTTCGCACCGCCTGAATGAGCGCAAAACCCTGATGGCCCGCCTGGACTCGGAGCAAAGCGCGGTGAAGACGCGGCTGACCAATCTTAACCAGCGGGCGAGCAGCCTGAAGGATCTCATCGGCATGCTGGAAAAGCAGCGCAAGGAGGAAGAATCCCGCCATCGCACCCGCTTAAGCCAAGGGAGC
>JAFATP010000135.1 GCA_019243895.1 Alphaproteobacteria bacterium | reverse complement strand
GGGTAGGCTGAAGATACTGGCCGATGGTGATAAAATCCACCTCCGCCGCACGCAGGTCATCCATCACCTGCAGCACTTCTTCCTTTTCCTCCCCCAGCCCGACCATCAGTCCGGATTTGGTGAAAATGCCGCCGTCCAGCTCCTTGACCGTCTGCAGCAGGCGCAGGCTATGGAAATAGCGCGCGCCGGGGCGGATGGCTTTATACAGCCTCGGCACGGTTTCGATATTGTGATTATACACGTCCGGCCGGGCCGTTGCGACCACGGCGATGGCGCCGTCCTTGCGCAGGAAATCCGGCGTCAGCACCTCGATGGTGGTGCCAGGCGCACGCGTACGCAAGGCGGCGATGCAGGCGGCGAAATGGCCCGCCCCGCCATCCGCCAGATCATCCCGGTCCACCGAGGTGATCACCACGTGCAGCAGGCCGAGCCCCGCCACCGCCGCGGCCAGGTTTTCCGGCTCATGCGGGTTCAGTGCGCCGGGTACGCCGGTTTTGACGTTGCAAAAGGCGCAAGCCCGGGTGCAGGTGTCGCCCATGATCATGACGGTGGCGTGTTTCTGGCTCCAGCACTCTCCGATATTAGGGCAGGCGGCTTCCTCGCATACGGTGTTGAGCTTAAGCGCATGAATCACTTCGCGGGTGGCGTGATAGTCCTTCGACACCGGCGCGCGCACGCGAATCCACGGCGGCTTCGGCAGTTTCTGATTTTCTTCCCGTAAGTTATGGAACTCAGCCATATGTTTTCTTTCTGGGAACCGGTGAACGTAGCGCAGGCGCGCAAAAAACCCAATAAAGCGCTTGTATTCCGGTCTCATTACCGGTAAAAAGACGCCCTTGCAATCAAAAGGAGTATAGCATGGCCCGCGTCACGGTGGAAGACTGCATTCTTAACGTGCCCAACCGTTTTGACTTGGTGCTGGTGGCGGCGCAGCGCGCCAAGCAGATTTCCTCCGGCAACCCCCTGACGGTGGATCGCGACAACGATAAGGACGCCGTGGTGGCGCTGCGGGAAGTGGCGGCCAAAACCGTCAGTCTCGACAAGCTGGAAAACGACGCCATCAACGCCTTCTGCAAGCGCCAGACGGTGGATCTGGAAGACCGCAAGGCGGTGGCGCAGGATGAGATGACGATGGACGTGGCGCAGGCGTTTCAGGAAGCGCAGCACATTCATAATGTACAGGCGGATGCCGAAGACTCCGGCTTATCGTTTTCCGATGAGAATATGAATATCGAGGATTAGGAACACGGCCGCGCGATTGCGGCATTCGCTCATTCCTCCGTTTTTACCGGCAATGTAAAAGTGATGGTGGTGCCGCCGCCCGGTGCGTTCCGTGCCCAGATGCGCCCTTCATGGGCGTGAATGATGCCGCGGCAGATGGCCAGGCCCATGCCGCCCTTGCTCATGCCGCCGCCCGTGGCGCGCCGGTCTACACTATAGAATTTATCGAAGATGCGCTCCTCGTCGCCGGCGTTGATGCCCGGCCCATTATCCTGAATAATGATATGGATGTCCGGCTTGATCATTTTAACGGTGATGGAAACTTCGGTGCCCTCGGGCGTATGCTCCGCCACGTTTTCCAGGAGGTTGATCAGCACCTGCTCGATCAGCAGCCCGTCCATGCGCACCAGCGGCAGCCCTTGCTCGATATGGGTAATCACCTTGCGCCCGCCCAGCTTCTGCTCGGTGCGCATCAAGGCGGAGCCGATCAGCTCTTCGATGAAATAAAGCTCGCGATTCAGTTTCACCGACCCGGATTCCAGGCTGGAAACGTCCAGCAGATTGGTCACCATGCGCGCCAGGCGCGCCGCTTCTTCGTGAATCAGCCGCAGCAGCTCGTCGCGGTATTCTTCGGTGATCTTGTGCCCTTCCAGCAGCAGCGTGCTGGCGGCGCCGGTGATGGAGGCAAGCGGCGTGCGCAGGTCATGACTCACCGAGGACAGCAGGATATTCCGCAGCTTTTCGCCCTCGGTTTCCAGCATGGTGCGCTCGATCAGTTCGCCGGTGACGGCGCGATCCAGCGCGGAGGCAGTAAGGTTGGCGAAGGTTTCCAGCAGCGCCACGCGGTCGGAAGGAAGCGTCTTTCCCAGCTGCTTGGGAATCACCCCGATGACGCCGATGGCGTTGCCGGAGGAAATCAGCGGCACGTAAAACCCGGCGGCGCTAGGGAGCGTCTCAGTGCCAAGCCCCGCCACCTGCTTATGAGAAAATGCCCAGTGAGCGGCGCTTTCCTCGCGCACTGCGTCCCGCGCCTCTGCGCCTCCGCCCTGAGAGGCCAGCTTGCTCAGCTCGCCGCGCGTATTGGCCATCCACATCGTCACTTCGCTTTCCATGACATCGGCGATATGGCTGGCGATGATATCGGCCAGGGTCTGTTTGCCGCGATTGGCGGAGAGCTCGCGCGTCATGTCATACAGCGCGGCGGTGTTCTCCTCGCGGCGGCGTGAATAAATGGCCTGCAGGCGCAGCCGCGCCGTTTGCGAACCGATGATCATGCCCGTCACCAGCAACACGAGAAAGCTGGTGATCTGCTCCTCGTCGCTGACCTTGAGTTCATAATAAGGACGGACAAAGGCAAAATTGAAAATCAGGCCGCTGAACAGCGTCGCCGCCAGCGCCGGCGCGCGGCCGAACCGCACCGCGGAAGCGACAATGCCGATCAGGTAAGGCATCACGAGATTTACCGACTGCACATAAGGACGCAACGGCAGCAGCAACGCGCTGATGACCACGGAAATCAGCAGCGCCGAGAGATAATATTGCAGCGGCACATTGGTTTTCCAGAAGGATGCGCGGTGGGAAGTTTTCTGCGCTTCACTTTCGCTGGGCACCACATATACGTCGATATCGCCGCTCTTGCGGATGATATGGTCCGCCAGCGTGCCGTAAAGAATCTCCCGCCAACGCGGGCGTTTCGCCTTGCCGACGATGATTTTGGTGAACCCGTTGGCGCGCGCGTATTGCA
>JAFATP010000058.1 GCA_019243895.1 Alphaproteobacteria bacterium | reverse complement strand
GGCCCGCCGCCCAGGCGTCCGGATGCACGAAGCCGGTGACGTCATGCCCGCGCAGGCGCAGCGCTTCGCAGTAATCCAGGAACGCCTGCTCCACGCCGCCGCGCCCGCAGGCGAACATGAGGTTGGCGATTTTCATTTTAGATTGCGCTCAAGGGCTTCGCCCTTTGGCGCCGCGCATGCTGCGCGCCTCAACGGCGCTAGTCCTCGCTCCGCTCGTCCGAAGGATAAATGCGGCATTATCACTTCTTCTCCTGAAACATCTCGCGGGTTTTTGCCAGCTTAAGCAGCCGGGCGAAGGCGTAAATGTAACTCTGCACCACCCCTTCAACGCCGTAAAAAATATAGCCGCGAATAAAATAACATTTAAAGAAAGCGGCGGCGGGAGCCGCAATTAACTTGAGCGCGGACGGGCGCTTGGCGCGACGGAATGCGTCTTCCGCCTGCATCGTGCTATAGAAATTGATTTTCTCCACCGCGTGCGCGTGGCTGCGGAAGCAGCGGTGAATGACCGGGCCTTTTAAGTCTCCGACGCGGCTGCCCGGTTTCATCGCCACCGTGTCATGCACATACGCGTTCTTGAATGTGCCGTGGGCGCGGTGATAAAGCCGCGTCTGCACCGTGCCGGTGCCGAAGCGCGGCAGACGCTTTTGATATGGAAACAGCATGCGGATGCGCAGGCGGTAACCCTGGAGAGGCGGCGAACCGGCGGCGAAAAGCTGGCGTATCTCATGGGCCAGCTCCGCCGACACCGCCTCATCCGCATCCAGGTTCAGCAGCCAGTCATTGCGGCACAGCGTTTCCCCGAATATTTTCTGAGGCCCGTAACCCTCCCAGGCGTGATACACCACCCGCGCGCCCATGCGCTCGCTGACCTCCATGGTGCGGTCGGTGCTGCCGGAATCGATGACGATCATTTCATCCGCCCAGCCGCGCACGCTTTCCAGCGTGTGCACGATGCGGTCCTCCTCGTTACGGGCGATGACGAACACCGAAAGCGGGATCACGCGCGCATCCCCTGCGCCATAAAGGCGGCGTTCAGCGACAGCGACAGCCACAGCACCATCGCCGGCCAGTTGGAAACCGTGCTCTGGCCGAACATGAAGGGAAAGAAATGCACCAGCAGCGTGCCTAGGCCGAATGCCGCCATGACCGGGCCGAAACCATCCCCGTGCGCGCGCAGCAGGCGCAACGGCTGGCGCAGCAACAGCAGAACCAGGGCTACGAAGCAGGCAAGCCCCACCACGCCTGTTTCCACCAGCCACTCCAGGTATGGATTATGAGGGTGCATCTCGCAATGATCCGTCACATGCTCCGCGTCGTTCAGCCGGTTGCACGCCTCCTCGAAATCATGCATGCCCACGCCGTGCAGCCAGTACTGCCGGGTGAGCACGGATGAAACGAGGGTGAGCTGGCCGTATGGGCTTTCTGCGAAATGCGCGATATGCTCATGCAGCATCTGCGCGCGCCGCTGCACGGCCGGTTGCGTCAGCCACAGCGCGCCCAGCGCCAGCGCCAGCGCCAGCGCCGCGCCGATCAGCGCCGGGCGAGCGCGCGGATAGGCCCAGGCGCTTACGATGGCCGCCAGCGCCAGCGCCAGCAGGGAGGTGAGCAACGCCGTGCGCTCGCCCGCCAGCAGGATCATCATGCAGAGCGCCAGCAGAGCGCCAGCGCCGGCAACGGCCTGCATGCGCGCGCCGCGCGCCAGCCCGCGCCAGATGAGAAACCCCAGCACCGGGAACATCATGCGCGCCGTGTAAATGCCCACTTTGACATTGGAGAAAGGCCCGGACAGGCGCTCGCCTTTCGGCAGGTTGCCGAACAGCGAAGCGCCGTGCGCGTATTGCAGAATGGTATCGGCGAGGATGAACGCGAGCAGCGCGGCGTTCACCAGCGCGATAAGGCGCGCCTGGGTTAAGTCGCGCAGTATCCAATGCGTCACCGCGATAAAGAACAGCGGATAGCGGCCCCACCCCGCCGCGCGTTGCAGCGAAGGCGCCACGTCAATGGCCAGCGGCGAGACCACCAGCACCAGCCACGCCCAGGTGAATGCCGCCAGCAGGGCCAGCGGCGAGCGCAGCCACGCCCAGTCGCCCGCCGCCAGGCAATGCAGCAGGAAAAAAATACAGGCGGCGGCCATGCAGATTTCCGCGCCCGTTCGCAGCCACACCAGCGCGAACGGCATCATTGCGAGGGCTATCAGCGCCGCGACGTGCAGCCGGTGATCCCAGGTGTTGCGCGCGGCGGCGGGCATTTTAGCGAACGAGGCGCGGATGGCGATACGGCACGTCCATGATGCGATATACATAGCGCCGCACGAGAATGACCACCCCGGCGCCGATCAGCGCGCCGCCGATGACGTCGGCGGGGAAATGCATGCCGATGGCCAGGCGCGACCAGCACACCATGACCGCCAGCAGGACGCCGAAAACGCGCCCCCAGCGCGGCAGCACCGGCCATAGCGCGGCCACCAGGAGCGAAATGGTGGCGGCATGGCCGCTGGGGAAGCTGACGTTGAAATCCGCCGCCGCCGGATATGCGCCGATGAAATGCATGGCCTGCGGCATTTTCGCATAGACCACGAAGGGGCGCGGCAGATGCACCGTGGATTTGAGCATGCCGATGACAAGGCCCACCAGTATATGGCTCATCGCCAGCACAATCAGCAGGGCAAAGGCGCTGCGCACATGGATTTGCGTGATCGGCTCCTTCTGCGCTTTCATGATCAGCGCATCCAGCAGCATCAGCAGCGTAATAAAAACGAAATAATAAACGAAGTTATGATGATCGCCGAGATTGGTCAGCACCACCATCAGCCGGTCGTAAAAAGGGGAGTGAAAGCCGTTGACGAGATGGAACAGCCATGCGTTAAGCCCGCCCCAGTCGTAGAAGAACCGGCTCATGACGCGGCTCCCTTCAGCGTGAGCCCGGAAAGATCGATTTCCGGCGCATGACCTTCGATGACATCCGCCACCGCAAAGGCGCTGCCCGCCGCCAGCGTCCAGCCCAGCGTACCGTG
This sequence comes from Alphaproteobacteria bacterium, assembly GCA_019243895.1. GTDB lineage: Bacteria > Pseudomonadota > Alphaproteobacteria > Rickettsiales > SXRF01 > JAFATP01. The sequence continues at coordinate 1,749 of JAFATP010000058.1, read as the reverse complement.
GCCGGTGTTTAAGAACAGATTGGCATACGGCGTGCGGCCGAGTGTGGGCGTGCCGCGCGGGGTGGAAGGGCGCAGGCAGGCCCATTCCTCGCGCGGCGCATCCCACGCCGCCAGCGGCAGCAATGTTTTGGCGGCGGCGATGATGGGCGCGATGCGCTTGGGCATGATGCGGGCGTCATGCCCCGCGAACTCGGCGGTTCCGGCGATGCGCAGGCGGTCGCCCAGGCGGCTGAAGACGATCTTGTAGCTGCCGTCGGTGAGGCTGATATGCGGCGTGGCGTCATTGGCAGGAAGGGTGATGCTGTAGCCTTTCATCGGATAGATGGGAAGGCGCAGGCCGATCGATTTCAGCAGCGAGGTGTAGGAGCCGAGCGCCGCCACATACGCATCGGCGGTGAAGGTTCGGCCGCCCGCCACCACGGCGTCAACGCGCCCGCCGCTCCGCCGGACGGCGTCGATCGCCGTGCGGTAATGGAACGTGACGCCCAGCTTCCGCTCGCACCATTCCGCCAGCCGGATGCAAAATGTGCGGGCATCACCGCTGGCGTCCAGCGTGGCCAGCATGCCGCCGATGAGGTGGCGTCCGGTGGCGGCAAGCGCCGGCTCCAGCGCCAGCACCTCATCCCGCGAGAGCGGCGTTTCCTCGCAGCCGAAGCGGGCCTGGAACGCCGCCTGCATGCGCGCGTGCCGGAAGCTTTCCTCATGATCGAAAATATGCAGGATGCCCTTTTCCGCATAATCGAACGCGATCCCGGTTTCACGCATGAGAACGGCCATTTTTTCGCGGCTGTACAGCGCCAGCCGCAGCGTGTTGGCGCAATTCTCCGCAGCGCGGGCGGCGGTGCAATTACGCAGAAAGGCGATGCCCCAGCGGATCATGTCCAGATCCAGCCGGGGGCGGAAGATCAGCGGGGAGTCGGCCCGGAAAAGCCATGCGGGCAGCTTGCCCAGCATGTGCGGATTGGCCCACGGCTCGGCGTGGCTGTAACTAAGCTGGCCGCCGTTGGCGAAGCTGGTTTCCGCCGCGCTTTCGCTTTTGCGCTCGATGACGGTGACGGAATGCCCGCGCGAGGCCAGCACATAAGCCGTTACCACCCCAAGCAGGCCGGAACCCATCACAAGCACGCGCATGGAGGCCATTCATAAGCAAAACGTGCGGGAATGAAAAGGGAAGAAATAAAAAAGCCGCCCGGAGGCGGCTTTTTATTACTGAGTATTTTTAGTGACCAGGTAACTTATCTACAATAGATTTAATACCAGCCGGAATAGTTGTTTGGATGACATTTTCTACATCGCTAAGCTTAATGTTCTTAATGGCGGAAACCGCATATTCTGCTTGCTGAGAAAGGGTTTTTCCTCCCTCAACAACCATTTGTTCCACCTTTGGTATAACTTGCTGCTTAAAAGAATCGAAAGCGGTATGCAGATTCTCAATGGCAGGCCCAGCGGTACTTACAGTCGCTGCTTTCGCTGCTGTTATATTAATCATATCAAGACTCATAAATGCCTCTTGTCTAATCTCGTTACCTTAGTATCCACCTTATAGGAAAAATCACCGCTTGAGCATGACAATTTGATGAAGATGGCGCAAGGGGAAAAAAGTCAGCATCGTAACAGAGGCGGCTTTAAGCCCCGCCCGTGGGATTTTCCGCTTTTTTCTTCAGCGCGTCTATCTTGCGGGCGATGGCGGATTGGGGGTCTGCGTCCGTGAACAGCTCCTTCACATTGGCCTTGAACATCTTGGCCACG
>JAFATP010000242.1 GCA_019243895.1 Alphaproteobacteria bacterium | reverse complement strand
CATCGCCGTGGTCTCCATCCGCAAGGCTTATCCTGGGCACGCCCGCCGCGTGATGATGGGCATCTGGTCTTATCTGCGCCAGTTCCTTTATACCAAATGGATCATCGTGGTGGATGACGACATCAACGTGCGCGACTGGAAAGACGTGATGTGGGCGGTTTCCACCCGCATGGATCCGGCGCGCGATACCATGATTCTCGAGCATACTCCCATCGATTACCTGGATTTCGCCTCGCCGGAATCGGGGCTCGGCAGCAAGATCGGGCTGGACGCTACCGGCAAGCTGCCGCCGGAAACCCGCCGGGAATGGGGGGAAGTCCTAAAAATGTCTAAAGATATTATTGCCGAAGTTACCGCACGGTGGGACGAATACGGCCTCGCGAAATTAAGGAAAATTTAAAGAGAAGCCGCCATAATCGGCCTGATGCAAGCCGCTTCCCAAACTCCTCGTGCCGAACAGACCGACCTCATATCCTGGGGGAGCAAGGCTTTTGCCTTGCTTGCGGAGCTTGGCATTCCGCCGTTGCCGGAGCATTATACGCTCTTTTATCATTATGCCGAAGGCAAGAATCCGCAGCTGAATGAAGATATCGACAAGGCCATGAACGGGAGGATGCCTTTCTCCCAGCATCTGCTGAAGAATTTTTACAACCGCTATATTGTCGCCGCCGCCAATGACAGCGCGCTGCACGAGGTCACGCAGGGCACCAACCGCTTGCTCGGCGAAGTACTGCGGGTGGTCGGCGAATTCGGCAAGGAAACCTCCGGCTATAACGCGGATATCGACTCCTACCTGCAGAAAATGAGCGTCGACATCGCCGATCACAGCGTTCAGGGGCTGATCAAGGAGATTATCTCCACCACCGTCGCCATGCGCGAGCGCGGCGAATCATTGCACCACAAGCTCACCGCTTCCAAGGATGAAATCGAAACGCTGAAAAAGAATCTGGACCAGCTGACCCATGAATCGCAGCGGGATTTCCTGACCGGCGTTTATAACCGTAAGGCGCTGGACAAGATGCTGGCGGAACAGTTCGCGCAGCAGGCCGATATCTCCGTGCTGATGCTGGACGTGGACCATTTCAAAAAATTCAACGACAAGTTCGGCCATCTGCTCGGCGACGAGGTGCTGAAGATCGTGGCGCGCGCTATCACCTATTGCGTGCGGGGCAAAGACATCGTCGCGCGTTACGGCGGGGAGGAGTTTTGCGTGCTGTTGCCTTCCACGCCGCTGCAGGGCGCTACCAAGGTGGCGGAAAATATTCGCACCACCATCGCCACGCGCGATCTGAAGCGCAAGGATACCGGCGAATCTTTCGGCTCCATCACCGTCTCCATCGGCATCGCGCAGGTGCGCCACTCGGATACGGCGGAGACGCTTCTCAAACGGGCGGATGAAGCGCTTTACAAATCCAAGCACACCGGGCGCAACCGCGTCACCGCCGAAGGCGAATAGGCCGCGCGCTGCCGCGCCGCGCTGCGCCGGCGGGCCAGCACCACGGCGGAAGCAAGCAGCAGCGGCTCCAGCGGTTTTCGGTAACGCCCTTCCATGACGCCGCTTTCCTGGAACGCCAATAGCACCAGCATGCCCACGCAGAGAAGCGGCAGCAGCCGCTCGCGCCAGGAAAGTTTGCGCGTAAGCGCCCCCCAGGCCGCATAGAGCCAAAGCGGACACCACAGGAAGCGCAACCAGATCGACAGGCGATTCACCGCATAATCGGTATCGTCATCCGGCCATGAACGCTCGAACACCAGGTAAAGCAAATTTTCGGCGATTTCCTCCCGCAGCGGGAAAGGGTGCAGCCGTGCCTGCTGCAACGCCCGTTCCCAATCTTTTCTTCCCTGCTTCGTGTCGATGGTGAAATAAAAATCCCCCTGGCTCAGGCGCGGTGAGTGCCAATCATAAAACGGCGCCAACGGTGAGGTGAAAACGGCGGGCGAGGTGAATCCCCAGCCCCCTTCCCCCGGAAAGTTGAGCACGATGCCTTTGGTGTGAGCCATATGGTAAAGCGGCGCCACGCTATCGTTGCCGAAGGCGGCGCAGTAATGCAATTTGAGTTCGGAATGCCAGCATGACGCCGGCGCCAGCAGGAAAAACGGCGCCGCGGCGGCCGCAAGGCTTGCCGCGCGCGCGGGCCAGGAAGCCCGCATCATAAGCCAGCCGGTGCCGAGCATTCCCGCCGCCAGCGGCATCGCAATGCTGCGCGTGTAGCAGGCCAGGGCCCAGGCCAGCCCCGCCAGCGCCCATGCGCTTACCGTTTGCTTGCGATAAGCGCGAAAGCTCAGCCACACCGCCAGCCCTTCCAGCGTCAGCAGCAGGGTCTCGTTCACGAAATAGCTGTAAATGCCCAGGGTGGAAGGCATCAGCGCGATCAGAATGCCGCCCGCCAGCGCCGGGGGATGCGGCATCAATTCGCGCAGCCCGCGATACCAGCACCACGGCATCAGCGCCGAAAGCGCTCCGGTGGCCAGCGCAATCGCCGTAGGGTTTTCTCCTGCCATCCTGTGCAATCCATACACCCACACCTGGTACAGCAGCGGGTCCACCGAACCCATCACGTCCGGCGTAAAAAAAGCGACTCCGTTATGCCAGTGCCGCATGGCGTCGGAATAGCGGTGCCCCAGCGGATTGCTGTGGAACACGTAAGCGATGCGGAAGGCTACGGCCGAAGCAAACAGCGCTTTCAGCAGCGCAATGCGATGCGCCGCCGCCCACGCGCGGCCCACGCCGAGCGCGCGCTTCAAGGCGCCTCCGCCGCAGGCTTGGCGGGAAGACGCGCGAAGAGGTGATCGGTCAGCGCCATCGGCAGGAGATTGGAAACAACCCACATCGGCAGGTAAAGCTGCCAGGGGAACGCGATGCGCCCCCGGTTGCGCCGCAGCCCCCGCGCGATGATGCGCGCGGCTTTTTCGGCCGACATCAGA
>JAFATP010000229.1 GCA_019243895.1 Alphaproteobacteria bacterium | reverse complement strand
GCCAGCTCTTCCGGACGCACCGCGCCGCTATTGATATCCGCCGTGAGCTGGCGTAAGTGGATCGAGGGGCCGAAAGCGGCGGCCACTTGTGCCTGATCCTTGAGCGAGAGGCTGTCAAAGCTCCGGCCGTGCTCACGCCGCACGGCGCGCGCCAATTCCGGATGCGCTTCCAGAAACACTTCGAACACTTTGGTTTCGGATATTTTCTGCCCGTGCTCCAGGGCGCGGCGGATGTCGCGCACGCGGTCCACCACGGTGGTTTTCTCAAGGTCGAATAATTGCTCCGCCACCCAATGCATCGGCACCTTGGTGGCGGTGTAAATGGCAAAACCGATGGCCCCCGCCACCATCAGTTCCGCGGCGACGGCAAGCGGCCCGGCCAGCGCGGCCAGCGCGCCGAATGTCGGCAGGGCCTCGGCAGCTTTGAGCCCGAACACCAGCGTGGTGGCGATGGCGGTGGCGACAGCGGAGATGGCTACGCCCCAGTTGCGCTCATGCCTGCTATGGTCCAGCGCCGCCGCCAGCGATGGATTGCCGGGAATGCCTTGCTTCGCATCGCCATACGCGGCGAGGTCAAGATCTTGGTCCGTTACTTCCCCGGGTTTTTTTGCCGTGCCGCTGCGCTGCAGCCAGGCGGCGATTTCCTGATTGAATTCCTGGGTGAGCTTGAAGCGGCGGTGCAGGTGATCCTGCTGCACCAGGGCGGCGCTGAAGCCGGTGCATACCGGGATACCGATTATCATGGCGATGGGAAACGCGGCAGTGCTTGCGGAAAGCGTGGTGGCCAGTGCCTGCCCGGTGAATATCGAGCCGCCCTTGATGCTGCCTTCGCCGACGGCGTGCGTTATCGCCGCTCGGGCGTTATAGCCGAAATCGTCAAAAAAATTCGCAATGTTCTTGCGCAGATACTCCAGCATACTCCTATACCATCTTATTGATTGTATAGGAAAATCAGTGAATTTGTGTGAAGCTTTTGTTACGGTTGCCGCAAATGCTCGCGGCTCAAACGCACGTAATTATCAGCGGATTCAGAAATAAATGCCTGTTCTTCGGGGGTTAACTTACGGAAAAGGCGCGCCGGCGAGCCGGCCCAGAGCTCACCTGTGGGGATGCGCTTGCCCGGGGTGACCAGCGCTCCGGCGGCCACCTGCGCGCCGTTTTCCACCACCACGCCGTCCATGAGGGTGGCGCGCATGCCGATGAAGGAATTATCCTCCAACGTGCAGGCATGGAGCAGGGCGGCATGGCCGATGGTGACGTTCGAGCCGATCAGGGTGGGGCCGGTGCCGCGCGTGACATGCACCACGGTTCCGTCCTGGATATTGGTGCGGTTGCCGATGCGGATGCGGTGCACGTCGCCCCGCACGACGCAGCCATACCAGATGCTGCTTTCCTCGCCGATTTCGACATCGCCAATGACGGCGGCGTTGGCGGCGATGAAGGCAGAGGCCGCAATGCGGGGAGAAACCGCCTGCAGCGCATATTCGCCTTGGTAGGGGAGAATCAGGGGCGTCATGGTCCTTAAGCGTAGCGAAGCCGCAGGGGGATCGCAACCATTAAGGAAACAGCGCGGTGGCGGTTAAGCCCAGCGGCTCCGGAAAGCCCATCATGACATTGAAGTTCTGCACCGCCTGGCCTGCAGCGCCTTTGACCAGATTGTCAATGACCGACACCAGAATGGCGCGCCCCGGCACGCGGTCGGCGAAAATGCCGATACGGCATTCATTGGTGCCGCGCACCTCATGCGTAGAGGGCGCCACGCCTTGCGGCATCACCCGCACGAACGGCTCATGGCGATAGATGTCTTGTAGGCATTCCCTCGCCGCGAGCGCGTCGGCGCCGGGGGCCAGCGTGACATACATGGTGGAGAGAATGCCGCGGCTCATCGGCACCAGGTGCGGGGTGAAGCTGACGCTGACGGCCTCGCCTGCGGCGCGGCTCAAACCCTGTTCGATTTCCGGCGTATGACGGTGATGCCCGACGCCGTAAGCGCTTAACCCGCCGCTGATTTCGCTGAAGATCATGGTTTGCCTGGCACTGCGGCCCGCGCCGGTGGTGCCGGACTTGGCATCGATGATGATGCCTTCTTTCAAGATCAGGCCGGAGGCGAGCAGCGGCATCAGCGGCAGCAGGACGGACGTGGGGTAACAGCCGGGATTGGCCACCAGCCGGGCTTCCTTAATTTCCCGCCGCGCCTGTTCCGTCAGGCCATACACCGCCTCGCGCTGCAACTGCGGCGCCTGGTGCGCGTGGTCATACCACTGTGCATAGGATTGCACGTCGGCAAGGCGGAAATCGGCGGAGAGATCGATGATTTTGAGGTGAGACGGAAGCCCGGCGATCACCTGTTGCGTGGTGCCGTGCGGCAGGCAGCAGAAAACAGCATCGACCGCGCTGAAATCCACGGCCTCGATGCGCACCAGTTCGGGCAGATCGGCGAAAGCGAGGTGCGGATAAAGCTCGAGCATCGGCTTGCCCGCCTGGGCATCGGCGGTGAGCGCGGCAATGCGCACTTGCGGGTGGCCCAGCAGCAGCCGGATGGTTTCCGCGCCGGTATAGCCGCTGGCGCCAAGGATGGCGATGGGGATGGACATAAGCCGTTCGTCGTTTGCAGTTTGCAGTCTGTCGTTAACGACCAACCA
>JAFATP010000116.1 GCA_019243895.1 Alphaproteobacteria bacterium | reverse complement strand
CCAAAACTTTTCACCATTTACCAGGAACGGTATAAAACTGCGGCGAATGACCGGGTGACAATCGATCCGCAAAAGCAGACAATCAGTTTTATGCTCTATCCCAATGAAACATTCTCTGCCTTCTCACTAACGGTGGAGGAGGGTTGGCTGCCGGCTTCGCGTAAAGAGGAACTGGCCACCCCCCTGCAACAACCGGCCCCTGAGCCGTCGGCCGATGCCAAACTTCCGCAGGCCGAACTGCCCGCGGTTCCCGCTTATGCGGAGCCGAAAAAATAAATCCGCTTCCCGCGCACGCACTGAGCCTTGTCACGAGCACTCCTTCCATGTAGAAAAAGGTTATGCAGGATTCCATTTCCCCTTTTCCGCTGCGCGTTGAACGCGCCGATAAATCCTATAACGGCAAGCGCGTGCTGAAAGAGGTTTCGCTGACGTTAAGCGAAGGAGAGATGTTCGGACTGATCGGTCTCAACGGCGCGGGAAAAACCACGCTGATCAAAATTGTGCTGGATTTAATCACCGCCGATTCGGGCGCGGCGTTTCTCTATGAGCGTCCGGTAACTGATATGGCAGCGAGGCGGCATCTTTCGTATCTGCCGGAGAAATTCCAGCCGTCGCGTTATTTCAAAGGATATGAATATCTGGAGCTCTGCCTCTCCTATTACAGGCGCAGGCTGGACCGCGCCTCCGCGCGCGCCTGGGCGGAGAAGCTGGATCTGGACCCGCAGGCGCTGTCGGCCCGTGTCGGCACCTATTCCAAGGGCATGGGACAAAAATTGGGGCTGGTGGGCGCGTTTCTGGTGGATGCGCCGCTGCTGCTGCTGGATGAGCCGATGAGCGGATTGGACCCGCGTGCGCGTATCCGGCTAAAGGAGGTGATGCTGGAGCAAAAACGCCACGGCAAGACCGTGTTCTTCAGCTCGCATATCCTTTCCGACATTGACGAGGTGTGCGACCGCATCGGCATCCTGCACGAAGGAAAGCTTTATTATTTGGGAACGCCCGCCGCGTTTAAGGAGCGCTATGGGAATGTCTCGCTGGAACGCTCATTCCTGGAGCTTATTGCTGGCCCGGCGGCGTATTCGCACGCGGCTTAAGTTCATGGAGGCTGGCGAGCTTGCGCCGCATCTCATGCGGCTTGAACAGCAGGCGGAGGTTGGCGGGGCTATCCGATTCGGCGATGGCAGCCTCCTCTTCCAGCTCTCCATTCAGGCATAATTCCAGCAGCGATTGATCGAAGCTGTGCATTCCGATGTCACTGGCCTTTTCGATATATCCGCGTATTTCCTGTACCTTGCCTTCACGGATCAGTGTGCGGATCATGCCCTGATTCAATAAAATCTCAGTGGCCAGCACCCGCTTGCCGCGGTGCCCATGCACAAGGCGCTGAGAGAGAATGCCGCGCAGGTTCAGCGAGAGATTAAGCAGCACCTGCCAGTGTTTTTCCTCCGGAAAGAAGTTCAGGATGCGCTCCACGGCCTGGCTGGAATTGGTGGCGTGAAGCGTGGCCACTACCAGATGTCCGGTTTCGGCGAAGCTCACTGCGTGTTCCATGGTTTCGCGGTCTCGGATTTCCCCAATCATGATCACATCCGGGCTCTGGCGCAGGGCGTTCTTCAGAGCGCTTTCGAAGGAAGGCGTGTCTATGCCCACGTCGCGCTGACTGATAATGCAATTGCCCTGGTCGTGAATGAATTCGATGGGATCTTCCACAGTCACGATATGCCCGCCTCCTTGGGCATTGCGGTGGCCGATCATGGCGGCGAGCGAACTCGATTTGCCCGACCCCGTTTGACCCACCACCAGCACCAGGCCGCGCTTTTCCATGACAAGCTCGCCGTAAACGTGTGGCAGATTCAAGTCTTGAAGGGTGGGAATCCGCGTGTTAATGCGGCGGATGACGGCGGAGGGATGGCAGCGCTGCCAGTAGAGATTGACGCGCAGGCGTGCCTTGTTCTGCCACACGAAGGCGGTGTTGTATTCGCGCGCGGCATGGAAAACGGCCAGGGCTTCCGGCGAAACCAGCTCTTCGATCAGCGCTTCGGTCTGAGCATGGGTGAGCACTTCATCGCTGAGCGGTATAATGCCTTCCGAAACGCGCATGGATGGCCTGCTTTCCGCCGTAAGGTAGAGATCGATCCCCTCGCGGTGCAGAAAGACTTTCATAATCTCGGCAAGCGTCATAACTCTCTCTAGAAGATGTCGCTTTGAATATTGTGGCGCTTCTGCGGCTCCGCATGGCGGCGAGGAGCCTTGACGGCACTGTCTTTCTTCGCCGCCTCCTCTTCCTTCGCCACCGTCACCAGCGCGGCGCGCGCCGTTTCCTCGTCGATCAGGTCATTGACATAAAGGTGATTAATGCTGTCCTTCATGGTGCACATGCCTAGTTTGCTGCCCATCTGGATCATCGAATACATCTGCGGCACCTTGCCTTCCCGGATCAGGTTGCGCACGGCGGGCGTGCCGAGCATGATCTCGTGGGCGGCCACGCGTCCGCCGCCGCGGCGCTTCAGCAGCGTCTGCGTCACTACTCCCTGAATGGTAACCGAAAGCATGGCGCGCACCATCTCTTTGCTCTCCGCCGGAAAGACGTCGATGATGCGGTCCACCGTTTCCGGCGCGGAGTTGGTGTGCATGGTGCCGAGCACCAAATGCCCGGTTTCCGCCGCGGTCAGCGCCAGCTGAATCGTTTCCAGATCACGCAGCTCGCCCACCAGGATTACGTCCGGGTCTTCGCGCAACGAGCTTTTCAGCGCCCGGCTGAACGAATGGGTATGGCGCCCGATCTCTCGTTGGTTGACGAGGGATTTTTTTGAAACGTGCACGAATTCTACCGGGTCTTCAATGGTGAGGATATGCTTGCTGGCGGTGGTGTTGATATGATCCACCATCGCCGCGAGCGTGGTGGATTTACCGCTGCCGGTAGGGCCGGTTACCAGGATAAGCCCATTATGCAGCTCCGACAGCCGTTCCAATATTTTCGGTGCATTCAGCGTGTCCAGAGATAGGATCGTAGCCGGAATGGAGCGCATGACCGCCGCCGGGCCGTGCAGCGTGTTAAAGGCGTTGATGCGGAAGCGCATGGTTTCATCGAAGGAGATTGCGAAATCCACCTCCAGGTCGCGCTCGAAGTCGGTGCGCTGCTGCTCGGTCATGATGGAGTGCAGCATCTCCTTGATCTCACCCCCGGTAAGCGGCGGCATCTGATAGGTGATGATTTCCCCGTTAACGCGCAGAATGGGCGGGTTCCCCGTGGAAAGATGAAGGTCAGACGCCTTGTTGCGCTGTGTAAAGACCAATAGATCGGTAATGTCCATGGCTAATCCTTACTGCTTCCCAGTGCTCTTTGCGCCGCGTTCCACCACCCGTCTTGCCGGGCTGCCGCGCCTAGCAGAATCAAGGAGTTGTCAGGATCTATTAGAGCTTATAAAGGTTAATCTTTGTTGAATGGACGTGAGGTCGCCGGGCACGGTTTCCCCCCGCAGGCCGGCATCCAGCACCTGCCGGTAAAGCGCTGCGGCTTCAGGATAATGATGGGCTTTGTCGAAGAGGATGGCCAGGTTATAGCGGTAGGTCATATTCTCCGGCGCCAAGGATGCCGCCCGCGACATATATTGAATGGCCTCGTCCAGGCGGTTCATCTTCTGATAAATCACGGCCATCTGCGCCGGGATGGGGCTGAAATCGGGACTGCGCTTCTGCAGATTCTGCAGTTCGTTCAAGGCTTCCTCCGGGGCTTCATCGGCGGCCAGCGCCAGAAAGTTATTTAACCCTTCGCGATGACCGGGATTGATTTTCAGCAGCCGCATATATAAGGGCCGCGCCTTCTCCAGCTGTCCGGCGCGGTGGTAGGTCGTGGCGAGGCCGAACAGCGCTTGTTCATTGTGAGGATCGCTTTCCAGCACTTCCTGATAAATTCCGATGGCGGCGTCGCTATTGCCGGACATCAAAGCATTGTAAGCGCGCTGCAACTCGTAATTTGCATCCAGCGCCGGTTTGCTGACAGTGACATGCAGACCCGCCTGGGTGTCAATTCCGCTATGCTGATCCGGCGCTTCG
>JAFATP010000264.1 GCA_019243895.1 Alphaproteobacteria bacterium | reverse complement strand
CCGCGGGGAAACTTGGCGTTCAGGCGCGCCTTCCCCTTCCGCCGCTGCCACGGCGGAAGGTTTCAAGGAAGCTGTGCCGAAGAGCGCCGTGCATACAGGAGTGTGGTTTGCGGATTGTCCTGTCACACAATCCGACGACTGCCCAAGCGGTGATCACCGCCGGCGGCGCGAATGCTTCGCGCCGCCAAAAACGTAACAATACTGACTGAATTGTGAATGCCATCAGGAGCGCGAATGAAGAATGACAGATAAAACTGCTTGGTGATTCTGCCGCTATTTGCTAGAGAGGGGGTTTGTTGTTAACAACCGCATCATCCTTCATGCAGCCGCACAGCATCATCAGCGAACTGGAACAGAAACGAGACCGCGCCCGCCAGGGCGGCGGTTCCACCCGCATTGAGGCGCAGCACCAGAAGGGAAAGCTCACCGCGCGCGAGCGCATCGAGGTGTTGCTGGACCCCGATTCCTTTGAGGAATACGACATGTTCGTGGAGCATCGCTGCATCCAGTTCGGCATGGAGGAGAATCACGTGCCGGGGGATGGCGTGGTGTCCGGCCACGGCACCATCAACGGCAGGCTGGTGTTCGTCTACAGCCAGGATTTCACCGTGCTCGGCGGCTCGCTATCGGAAACCAACGCCCAGAAAGTCTGCAAGATTCTCGACATGGCGATGAAAGTGGGCGCGCCGGTGGTCGGCCTGCTGGATTCCGGCGGCGCGCGCATCCAGGAAGGCGTGGACTCGCTGGCGGGATTCGCGGAGATTTTCCAGCGCAATGTTTTGGCCTCCGGCGTGATACCGCAGATTTCCGTTATTCTCGGGCCTTGCGCGGGCGGCGCGGTGTATTCCCCGGCGCTGACAGATTTCATCATCATGACGCGCGGCACCTCTTACATGTTCGTCACCGGGCCGGAGGTGGTCAAAACCGTCACGCATGAGATCGTCACGCAGGAGGATCTAGGCGGCGCGGACGTGCACACGCATAAAACCGGCGTGGCCGACCTGGCCTATAACAATGACATCGAGGCGCTGCTTCAGGTGCGCCGTCTGTTCAATTTCCTGCCGCTGAATAACCGCGACGGCGTGCCGTATCGCCCGACGCCGGACCCGGCGGACCGGGTGGAGATGTCATTGAACACGCTGGTGCCGGAAAATCCCAACAAGGCGTATAACATCCGGGAGCTGATCGAGCGCGTGGTGGACGAGGGGGATTTTTTCGAAATCCAGCCAGATTACGCCAAAAACATCATGATCGGCTTCGGGCGCATGGAAGGGCACACGGTGGGCTTCGTCGCCAACCAGCCGATGCAGCTTGCCGGCTGCCTGGATATCGACGCCTCCCGGAAATCGGCTCGCTTCGTGCGCTTCTGCGACGCGTTCAATATTCCCATCGTCACCTTCGTGGACGTGCCGGGCTTCCTGCCGGGCACGCACCAGGAGCATAACGGCGTCATCAAACACGGCGCCAAGCTGCTGTATGCCTATGCGGAAGCCACCGTGCCCAAGATCACCGTCATCACCCGCAAGGCGTATGGCGGTGCCTATGACGTCATGAGCAGCAAGCATCTGCGCGGCGACGTGAATTACGCGTGGCCCAGCGCCGAAATCGCGGTGATGGGGCCGAAGGGCGCGGTGGAAATCATCTTCCGCGGCAAATACAAGGATGAGGAGGAGATGCAGAAGCTGATCGACGATTACCGTGCGCGCTTCGCCTCGCCCTTCATCGCCGCCAGCAGGGGATATGTGGATGATGTCATCCGCCCGCAGAACACGCGCTGGCGCATCTGCCGCTCGCTGGCCATCCTGCGCAACAAGAAGCTGGAAAACCCCTGGAAGAAGCACGACAACCTGCCGCTCTAACTGTTCCGCGCGGGCCGGGCTTTCACGTGGCTTTTCCTATTTGCCGGTGATGGAGATGAATCCGGAATTATCCGCTTTGGGCGAACGGCGCGCCGCCATTGGGGAGCCGGCGGAAATAAACGTATCCGTGGAGCGGATTTTTCTGTGGCTGGTCATTCCGCTTACCGTCTTTTACCTGCTGACCATCAACCCGCTGCGCGATTTCTATCACGGCACGGAGCGCTACCTGCATGTAAGCTACCTGGCGCATCTCGCCGCTGGCGGGGAACGCGGGACGCTTCCTTCCGGATTCGTGCGCATGGCGATGGCGGGGCGCCCGGAAGTGCTGCCCCCCCTTTATTCCGATCTTCTTCCTCAATGGCGCGCTCGCGGCCTGGAGATGCCGGCGCTGGCGCCGGATGATCGTTCGATTCCGCGGCTGTGGCCGCTGCGCGTCATTGCGCTGGA
>JAFATP010000208.1 GCA_019243895.1 Alphaproteobacteria bacterium | reverse complement strand
AATGATATACCTATATACCTGTGCCAGGTGGCTTCCTTTTATTACCTGATGCGCTGGTGGCGGGGGCTGGAGGCGCAAGCGCTTGCCGAAGCGCTGCTATGGAGCGCGATTGCATTATGCTTTAAAAATAACGGCCTCTTGCTTATTCCCGTGATTGGCGGCGTGGTGCTCTATCGATGGTATATTGAGCGTTTTCCCTTACGTACCTTATGGACGAGAAGAATTTTGATTGCCGCTGCGGCGGTGGTGATTGCCGGGACATTTACCTTTGGCCGCATCTATTATTATTACCGGATCGTCCATCCCGGGAATCAACCGCTGATGATAGCAAATATCTTATCGGGAATAGGGGCGGAGATCGCCATTCAAAATGATTTATATTATTTCGTGAGTTTTGATTACCCTACATACGTTAAAGAACCTTTTGTTAATCCAACCCAAGATCAGGGAGGGCGACAATATTTCTGGAATAGTCTGCTGAAGAGTGCGCTGTTCAGCAGTTTTGGGTGGAAAGCCCCTATGCTGGCGCGCATACTTGCCCTTAGTGAATTGGCTATGGCTCTTTATCTGGCGGTTACCACCTTTTCCGCGGTCTTCCTTGATAGGCGCCGCCAAGCGGAATGGCTTCCGCCCTTATTATTTGTGGGTATCGAGATAGCCGCACTGATGACTTACCGGGCGCTTTATCCCTGTTCCTGGTGCCAGGATCATCGCTATATTTATGCTACCACGGCGGTGCTGGCGTTATTGTATGCAAAGTCCATCGTATGGTACGAGGAGCAGCATTTTTTACGCATGAAGTGGGTGGGAGTGGGATTAGGCGTGGAGTTTATTTGCTTATCCCTGGCATTTGCGCTGATACAGGCTTTTGCATAAAGCATCTCGCTCGAGACTTCATCGCTAAGCCGTGACCACGCGATGGTGCTCGGCCATGATGTCCTCCAGCGGCCGCACGGGAAACTCGGGCGTTTCCTGAAACATCAGCATGCCTTTGAAGCCCGCCGCCTGCCCGGCGCTGTCGTAAATGGCGAGGATATCGCTGCGCGCATCGGCGGGAAGCGGCTGCGCGGTGCGCACGATGAGATCGAACTGCGTGGACTCGCGCTTCTTCAGAAAGCCGTCCAGCTGCAATGGCCCCAGTTGCGAAAATTCGGTTTCCACCACGAAGCGCGTGTCGGTGGGCTCGCGCGTGGATTTGCCGCGCTTCTCATCCCGCTCGCGCTTGACGAAAATGCGCAGAGGGCGAATCTCTCCATCGGCCCATAGCGGCACCAGCAACGCTTGCCATTGCTGCGGCGGCGCGTTGAAAAACGCCTGACGCGCGTTGGCGAATTCCGTGTCCGCCTTTTGCAGCAGATCGCTGTGCCCGGTTTCCTGTAGCATGCGGGTGACGCGGGGACCCAGAAGGTTGCGGATATCGCCGGTGGAAAGCGCGGCGATAAATCCCGCCAGCCCTCCCCCCCCGGCCTGGGGCATCAGGAAAGAGGAGGCCGAAAGAAAAGGCGCGTTGGGCGTCTCCGCCGCCGGGTCGGAAGACGGAGACGGCTCCAGCGCTTGAGTGAAGTGCTGTGCATCGCCGGGCGCGAGGGTTTCCAGCGTGCTTATTAACTGTTGCAGCGCCGGCCAGGCGGCGGCCAGCTGCTCCGTGGTGCCGGGCGCCAGCAGGGCTTCCGGCGGCGTGGAGGAAAGGAGGGCGAGCGTCAGCTGGCTGCCGGCCGGAAGCGGTTGAGAGCCGTTCACCTGCACCAACCCGAGCGGCGTTTGCAGCACCGGCTCCCCTTCGGCGGTGAGAGCCAGCACCTGGGCCTGCAGCGTGGTGGTGCCGTTCTGCTGCGTGATCGCCTGCAACGGGGGAGGCGGCGACGAGGAGGCGGGCGGAGAAGTGCCTACCGTGGCTCCGGCGCGGGCATATGCCGCGTAAGCCGGGGAGAGTATTGGCTCCGCCGCGGCGGGCGGGGCGGAAGAAGGCGCGCGCGCGGGCGATTGCGCCGGAGCCGGGGCGGGCGCTGCGGAAGACGGGGAGGTAGCCGAAGCGGTGAGGGTTTGCGTTACCTGTTGCGGCGCGGCGGAGCCAGGCGCGGCGGAGTCAGGAGCGGCTTGCGCGGTGACGGTTTGAGAAGGTTGCGTCTGCGGCACCTCTCCCGGTGCCGCTACCTCGGCGGCGGGCGCCGCATGGGCCGATGGCGGCACGGTGGAAACGGTGACGGCTGCTTGCGCCGCGGCCGCGTTTTGCGGTGCGGGCTGCGCTGCGGCGGGCGGCTCTGCGGCAGTTGGTTGCGGCGCGGCGGTTGCCGGCAGCGTTTCTTGCGCGGCGGGAAGAGCGGCGCCAGTGGGCGCAACTTCCTGCGGATAGGTGGCGGCCACCAGGCGCAATGAAACAAGCGCGCCCGCAGGCAGGCGCGGCAGCGTGGCGGCGGCATCCGCCGGGGTGGGGGTGAGCAGCCGCCCCTGCAGGATGGTGCCGCTGTTCTGGGTGGACGCCGTGACGGGCGCGGAGGTTTCAGGCGCGGCCTCGGCGCTGGCCGATGAGATGAGCGAGGATTGCGATTCCCTGACGCTGTCGGCGTTCGTGGCGTGAGCGGAAATCGTTTCGGCTTCCTGCGGCGGCAAGCCATCCACGCTGACCAGCGCGGTGCGGAACTGCGTGCCGGACGCGCTGACGCGCACCACCACGTCGCTGCCGATCTTGAGGAAATAGGGCGTCTTCAGCAGAAAATCCCCGGAAGGCGTGCGCAGCACCGGGTTGCCGTTGGCGTCGCGGTTCAGCACGAAGCCGGAGATCAGCGAGCCGATGGGCAGAGACGCCAGTGGCCCCAGATCCTGCGAGCTGACGCTCATTACGGCGTTGCCCGGCTGCGCGGTTTGCAGCATACCGGCGGAGGGAAGGGCGCTTAAGGAGACGTCGACCATTACCGCTGCATCAGCCGCACGGCAATGGCAGCGGCGTCCGTGGCGGCGGTGGAGGCCGGGGCGCGCGCCAGCAACGGCGCCTGCGCGCGAATGGATTCTTTGACCTTGTTATCACGGCGGATAATGCCGAGCAGTTTCGGCGAGAGGCTTAAAAAATTGCTGGCGGCGCGCGACAGCGCCTGAAACGTGACTTCGCCCTCTTTCTGCGTGGCGGCCTGATTGACGACGATCTGCATCTCCGGCATATAAGGCGAGCCGCGCATCAGCTTAATGAAAGCGTAGGCATCGGTGAGCGAGGTCGGCTCATCGGTGGCGACCACGATGCAGCGCGAGGCCAGCGCCGCCAGCCGGCGCACGTTCTGCTCCACGCCCGCGCCCAGGTCCAGCAGCACCACGTCATAATCGCGCGCCAGCGCCGTGAGCTCGGCGCCGATGGCGTCAAGCCGGGCTTCCGGCAATGCCGCAAGCGAAGCCGAGCCGGAGCGCCCGGCGATGATATCGAACCCCAGCTCTTCCTGCCGCGTGACGGCTTCCTTCAGCGTGTGGCGGTTCTGCAGCACGCCGCCGAGATCGCGCTGCGGCATCAGCCCCAGCTGCACGTCCACATTGGCCAGGCCGATATCGCCGTCGAACAGCAGCACGTGCCGCCCGGAGCGGGCGATCAGCTGCGCCAGCGTGATGGCAAGCCAGGTTTTCCCCACGCCGCCCTTGCCGGAAGCAATGGCGACGATGTTGTTGGGTTTTGCGTCCATAAGCATTCTATCATCCAGGAGAATCAGGCATTTTGCAACCGGTAGCGGAGCAAGCACTGTGCCAGCACCGCGGCGTCCAACGGCTTGAGTTCTCCCACCACGCGGGAGCTGCCGCTGATATGCGAGAAGGCGAGATCCGCCGCACCGGCGGCGGCCAGCAGGCTGCCGAAGCGGCGCGTGGCGTCGGCGCGGGTGGCAAGCAGGCGGCGGATGGCAGGGAAAGCGAAGGCGCGCGCCATGTCAGCCGCCTCATGGGCGTCCATGCCCGCCGGCAGCACCAGCACCGGCTCGAATCCGCTAACGCCGATCAGCCCGGCCAGCTCCTCCAATTCAACGCGTTCGTATGGATTGCAGCCCGCCGTGTCGATGAACACCCGGTGGGCGGGGGGCGCCGCGCGCAGCAGCGCTGCCAGTTCGCCGTTATTGGCGGCCACCTGCAGCTTCACCCCAAGAATGTCGGTGAAGGCGGAGAGCTGTTCGATGCCCCCCGCGCGCTTGGTGTCGGTGGTGATCACGGTGAACGGCGCATGTTCCATGGCGCAGGTGGCGGCGAATTTCGCCACGGCCAGCGTCTTGCCGATGCCGGGCGGCCCCACCAGCATGACGCGGGAATCGCCGCGCGCAAGATTCAGCGGCGCGAAGGTGAAGCACGCCGCGAGCAGGCGGGAGAGCGCGTGCTCCTCCATGGCGGCGCGCGCCGAATTGGCGCTTAAGCGCTGCAACGCGGGAAGCGAGCCGAAATCCATGCCGCGCCCCTTATAGATCAGCGTACCCGCCAGCGCTTCCGGCACGCCGTGATAGCGCAGCAGCGAGGTGATTTCCTCCAGCCACTCGCCGGAGGAAGCGCTGACAGCGCGCCGCGGCGCGGGCGCGGAGGGCATCGCAATGCGCTCCTCCTCCACCGCCGCCTTTACCGTTACGTGTTTGCGCGCCTTGTCGGTTTCCGAGGAAATGATGATGGCGTTATCTCCCAGCGCCTGCCGCACCATGGCCATGGCGGACGCCATGTCGGCGGCGGTGAAAACGCGCAGCCTCATGACGCGCCGCCGCGCCGCCAGCGTTTCAGCAGGCCGTACAGGCTGATGAGGCCCCACGCCGCTTCCAGCCCGAAGGCGGAAAGATTCCAGTCCCATGAAAGCGAAAGCATGAGCAGGATGGAGCCCGCCAGGTTCAGCGCGAGGTAGTCATAGCCATCCGCTTTCAGCGTGCCTTTCTGCAGCAGTAAAAACGCGGAGAGAAAACAAACGACGCCGAGCGTGCCGAGCAGGTTGAAAACCGCGCTCATCCGATCTGGCCCAGCGTTTTAATGCGCGCCCGCGCGTAAATCTCGTTCTGCGACATCACCACCGTGGAGGGGCGGAAGCGCTCGATGATGGAACGCACATACGGGCGGATGGTGGGGCTGGTGAGCAACACCGGCGATTCGCCCTGCGTGGCCAGCTGATCGAACTTGGTGCGTACCTGCGTGATGAAGTCCTGGATGCGGCTGGGCGGCATGCTGAGTGCGCGGTCTTCGCCCTGCGGCGTAATGGCCTCCACGAAAGTCTGCTCCCAGCCGGGCGACAGCGTGACGATGGGGATGTAGCCTGCCTCGGTGGTGTTGGCGTGGCTGATCTGCCGCGCCAGGCGCGCGCGCACGTGTTCGGTGATGGACAGCAGGTTCTGCGAACTGCGGGTGCTTTCGGCGATCGCCTCGATGATGGTGGGCAGGTCGCGCACTGAAACCAGCTCACGCAGCAGGTTTTGCAGCACGCGCTGCACGCCGGAAACGGAAATCAGCGAGGGAATGGTTTCGGTGATCAGCTTCTGGTTGGTCTTGCCCAGGTCATCCAGCAGCTTCTGCGTTTCGGTGTAGGAGAGCAGCTCCGGCAGATTGTCCTTGATCACCTCGGTGAGATGCGTGGTGACCACCGTGGGCGGATCCACCACGGTGTAATTGCGGAACAGCGCCTCCTCGCGGTAATTCTCCGGAATCCACATGGCGGGCAGGCCGAACGTGGGCTCAGTGGTGGCCTCGCCCGGCAGCGTGATCTTGCCGCCCGCCGGGTTCATCACCAGCAGCATGTCGGGCTTGATATCGCCGCGCGCCGCTTCGATCTCCTTCACCTTGATGCTGTAGGTGTTCGGCGGCAGCTGCATGTTGTCCTGGATGCGCACGGCGGGGATGATGAAACCCAGCTCGC
>JAFATP010000025.1 GCA_019243895.1 Alphaproteobacteria bacterium | reverse complement strand
CCAGCGCTGGGAGAGAAGCAGAGCGAGGCCGGTGCCCGTCAGCACCAGCAGCTTGGCGAACGCGCTGAAGGCATCGCTGATGAACATGCCGTTCATCACCACCACCGCGGGCGCGGAGAAAGACGGCATCAGCAGAATCGGCGGCAGCAGCGCCAGCACGGCGGCCAGTAGAAAGCCGGTGGTGACGCGCGGCAGCCAATATACCCCCACGATCAGCAGAAGGAACCCCTCGGCGGCGAGAATCAGCTCCGGCAGCAGCGGCAGCAGGTTGGAGGTGACGTCATTCATGCGCGGCCCCGCTTTCCACCTGCGCGATCAGATGATGCACCGGCGCGTGCAGCGGCGCCAGGAACGGGCGTGGATAAATGCCCAGCCACAGCACGGCGGCAATGACCGGCGCGAAAATCAGCATCTCGCGGCGGCCGATGTCCTGCAATGCGCGCACTTCGCCGCTGGCCGCCTCGCCGAACATGACGCGGCGGTAGAGCCACAGCATGTAGGCGGCGCCGAGCACCATGCCGGTGGCTGCCAGCGCGGCCGCCAGCGTGTTGACCTGATAGGTGCCGAGCAGCACCAGGAACTCGCCGACGAAGCCGGAGGTGGCGGGCAATCCCACGGATGCCATGGTGAACAGCATGAACACCAGGGCAAAGCGCGGCATCACGTTCGTCACGCCGCCGTAGCGGGCGATCTCGCGCGTGTGCATGCGGTCATACAGCACGCCGACGCAGAGAAACAGCGCACCGGACACCAGCCCGTGGCTGATCATTTGGATGATGGCGCCCTCGACGGCCTGTTGCTGGAAGGCGAAAATGCCGAGCGTGACCAGGCCCATATGCGCCACCGACGAATAGGCGATCAGCTTTTTCATGTCATCCTGCATCAGCGCCACCAGCGAGGTGTAAATCACCGCCACCACGCTTAAGGCGAACACCAGCGGAACGTAGTAATGCGAGGCGGCAGGCAGCAGCGGCAGCGACAGCCGCAGGAAGCCGTATGCGCCCATCTTCAGCAGGATTCCCGCCAGGATCACCGAGCCCGCCGTGGGGGCCTGCACGTGGGCGTCCGGCAGCCAGGTATGCAGCGGCCACATCGGCACCTTCACCGCGAAGGAGGCAAAAAACGCCAGCCACAGCCATTTCTGGGCCTTGAGCGGCAGATCAAGCTGCGTCATCAGATCCGGGATGCTGGCGGTGGACGCCTGGAGATAAATATACACCACGGCCACCAGCAGCAACACGGAGCCAAGCAGCGTATAAAGAAAGAACTTATAGGCGGCGTAAATGCGGCGCTGTCCGCCCCATACGCCGATGATGAGGAACATGGGAATCAACATGCCCTCGAAGAAGAAATAAAACAGGAACAGGTCCAGCGAGGAGAATACGCCGATCAGCATCGCCTCCAGCACCAGGAAGCACGCCATGAACGCACGCACGCGGGTGGTGATGCTCTCCCAGCTGCACAGCACGCAGAGCGGCATCAGCAGCGTGGTCAGCAGCAGCATGAACAGCGAAATGCCGTCGATGCCCAGGTGATAGCTGATGTTGGCATCGGCGAACCACGGCACGAACTCCACGAACTGAAAATCGGCGCTGGCGGGATCGAAGCTGATCCATAAAATCAGGGAAACCGCAAAGGTGACAAGGGTGGTGCCAAGCGCGATCCAGCGCGCGGCGTCATCGCCGCATCCCTTGAACAGCAAGGGCACGGTGCCAATCAGCGGCAGCAGGATCAGCCAGGTGAGCATATCAGGCATGCATCACCACCCAACTGAACAGGCCGAGCAGGCCCAGCAGCATGGCAAACGCATAATGGTAGACATAGCCGGTCTGGGCGTGCGCCACGCGCTCGCCGGCGGCGCGCGCCAGCGAGGCCGCGCCGTTGGGGCCGAGATCGTCAATGACGCGCACGTCCCAGAATTTCCACAGATGCAGGCCGAGGCGCTTGAGCTTCTGCGTGACGAAGACGTCATACAGCTCGTCGAAATACCATTTGCGCAGGAAAAACCGGTAAAGCGCGGGCGCCGCCGCCGCTATGCGCCCGGGCAGCGAAGGAAGGATGAGATAGGCGACGCCGGCCAGCGCGATGCCGGAAAGCGCCACCAGCAGCGGCAGGGTGGACACCCAGGCGGGCACGCCGTGCGCCTCCTCGATGGCGTTGTGAGACGCCAGCGACGCCTGCCAGAACGTGGCGTCGCCCGAAACCAGGCTCAGCCAGTGGTAGCCGATATAACCCGCCGCTACCGAGCCCGCCGCCAGCAGCAGCAGCGGCGCCAGCATCACCGGCGGAGATTCATGCACATGGCGCATGGTTTCCTCATCCGCGCGCGGCGTGCCGTGGAAGGTGAGGAAGATCAGCCGCCAGGAATAAAACGCCGTCATGAAAGCGGCGAGAATGCCCATCCAGAAAGCGAATTTGCCGATGCCGTCGGCGGCGAAGGACGCCTCCAGGATCATGTCCTTGGAGTAATAACCGGCGAAAAAGGGAATGCCCGCCAGCGCCAGCGAGCCGATCCACATATAGATATACGTTATCTTCATGTGCCGCCAGATGCCGCCCATGCGCCGCATGTCCTGCTCGCCGGAAAGCCCGTGAATCACCGACCCGGCGCCCAGGAACAGCAGCGCCTTGAAAAACGCGTGGGTCGCCAGGTGGAAGATGGCGGCGGCATACGCCCCCACGCCGCAGGCGAAAAACATATAGCCCAGCTGGGAGCAGGTGGAATAAGCGATCACGCGCTTGATGTCGTTCTGCACCATGCCCACGGTGGCGGCATAAAAAGCGGTGAGCGCGCCGATGACGGTGACGAAGGCAAGCGCGGCGGGCGCCAGCTCAAACAGCGGCGAGCAGCGCGCCACCATGAATACGCCGGCGGTGACCATGGTGGCGGCATGAATCAGCGCGGAAACGGGCGTGGGGCCTTCCATGGCGTCCGGCAGCCAGGTGTGCAGGCCGAGCTGCGCCGATTTACCCATGGCGCCGATGAACAGAAGAATGCACGCAAGCGTCAGCGCGTGCACCTGGCGGCCCGCAAAAATGAAATCCGCCTGCGCCGCCTTGGGCGCGGCGGCAAACATCGCATCGAAGCTGACGGTATTGAAAAGCGCGAAGCAGGTGAAAATGCCCAGCGCAAAGCCGATGTCGCCGATGCGGTTCATCAGGAACGCCTTGATGGCGGCGGCGTTCGGCTCCGGCTTCCTGAACCAGAAGCCGATCAGCAGGTAGGAGCACAAGCCCACCCCCTCCCAGCCGAAAAACAGCTGAATCAGGTTATCCGCCGTCACCAGCATCAGCATGGCGAAGGTGAACAGCGACAGATAGGCCATGAAGCGCTGGCGGTGCTCGTCATGGCTCATGTAGCCCACCGAATAAATATGCACCACGGCAGAAACCCACGTCACCACAATCAGCATAATGGCGGTCAGCGCGTCCACGCGCAGGCTCCACGCGGCGGAAAAATTGCCGGAATCGATCCACGGCAGCAGCACGATGCGATACACCAGGCCCTGCCCGCCGCTCATTTCGTGCCAGCGCTCCGGCGCATACATGCTCAGGGAGGCGAATTCGCTGAAAACGAAGCCCGCCAGCACCGCCGAGACCACCATCGCCCCGCAGGTGACGAGATTCGCCAGCCGTACCGGAATGACGCGCACGGAAAGCCCTACCAGCAGCGCGCCCGCAAGGGGAAGAAACACCAGCAGAGCGATCATGGTTTCCGTGCTCATGTCACCCCCGCATCAAATGCACGTCTTCCACGGCAATGGAGCCGCGGTTGCGGTAATAAAGCATCAGGATGGCCAGGCCGATGGCGGCTTCCGCCGCCGCCACCGTCAGCACGAAGATGGCGAAAACCTGCCCGGCGAGATCATGCAGGCGTACTGAGAAGGCCACGAAATTGATGTTCACCGCCAGCAAAATCAGCTCAATGGACATCAGGATGGTGATGATATTCTTGCGGTTCAGGAAAATGCCGCACACCCCCAGCACGAACAGGACGCTGGCCACCGCCAGATAATGAAAGATGCCGATCGAGCCGAATAGCGCCTGCTCCATTATCCCACCCCCTGGCCGGTCGGCACCTGCACCACCGCGATCGCATCCTTGCGCGCGCGGGAAACCTGTGAGGCGATGCGCTGGCGCCGTGCATCCGCGCCGTGACGCAGCGCCAGCACGATGGCGCCGATCATCGCTACCAGCAAGATCAGGCCGGCAATCTGGAACGGATAAACATATTGCGTATAGAGCACA
>JAFATP010000163.1 GCA_019243895.1 Alphaproteobacteria bacterium | reverse complement strand
TCGCGGTGAAATAAAGAATCGAAGAAAGGGCGGCGATCAGCGCGATGGCGGCGGCCCGCTTTTCGCGCCAGGCACGCGGGAAAAACTCCCGCCAGTCCAGCGTAACGAACAGGCCCGTCACGGTGGCGATGATGGCAAGGGCGGTGGTCAGTGCCGGGTAAGGCGAACCGGAGAGGGCGGCGGCCAGGAAAAACCCCGCCACGCTGATATTGAAAAGCCACGGAGAGAAATGAGGCCGGAAAGGTTTCTCGCGTTCCAGCACCCTAAGCCATAGCAGGAATGCCACCGGCACCGGCGTGTATGCGACCGAAGGAAACGGAAACAAGTTCACCGGCAATTTTGGGATGGCGTCTCCATAGCTCAACCGGTCCGTCAGCGTGAGCAGGACGATTCCGGCCACGGGTATAAAGACAATATTGAGGAGGCGGAAGATTTCAGCGGCGCGCGGCGTTCGCGCCGCGTCTCCTAATCCTAAAGCCCAGTTCTTGCCCGCAGCATGCAAATGGGAAAGCGCTTTTCGCGGAAATGGAGGGCTGTACATACCGATGAGGGAACACTAACATGAAAGCCGTTTGCATCGCAAGCGCACATCGGCGGCAGTATAAAGGCATGGTTGCGAAAATACGAACATTCGCCTTCATGGGCATTGAGGTAATCCCCATCGAGGTTCAGGTGCAAGTGGCGCCGGGTATGCCCGCCTTTTCCATCGTGGGCCTGCCGGACAAGGCGGTGGAGGAAGCGCGCGAGCGCGTGCGCGCCGCCGTGCATTCGCTGGGGCTGTCATTGCCGGCGCGGCGCATCACCATCAACCTGGCGCCTGCCGACATCGCCAAGGAGGGCAGTCATTTCGATTTGCCCATCGCCATCGGCCTGCTGATCGCCATGGGCGTGCTGCCCGCCGCCATGCATGCGGAAGGGGAGAAAGCGGGGTTGATCTGCCCCGCCGCGTGCGGCTCGGAGGCGGCGTGGGCGGGCATGTCATCGGCGCTGGCGCCCGCCTCGCTCCTGGCGCTGATCAATCATTTCAAGGGCGTGCAGGTGCTGTCTCCGCCGGGTTGCGCGATGGAGGAGGAAGGAGTGAATCCCGGCCGCGATTTAAGCGAGGTGCGCGGGCAGGAAACGGCGCGCCGCGCGCTGGAGGTGGCGGCTGCCGGCGCGCATAATCTCTTAATGTACGGGCCGCCCGGCGCCGGCAAATCGCTTCTTGCCTCCTGCCTTCCCGGCATCCTGCCGCCGATGGACGCCGCCGAGATCCTGGAATCCAGCATGGTGGCCTCCGTGGCGGGGAAACTTGCGGAAGGAAGGCTCTCGCGCCGCCGCCCGTACCGCGACCCGCATCATTCCAGCTCGATGGCGGCGATGGTGGGCGGCGGCAGGCGCGCCGCGCCCGGCGAAGTGTCGCTGGCGCATCACGGCGTGCTGTTTCTTGACGAATTGCCCGAATTCCCGCGCGGCGTGCTGGAATCCCTGCGCCAGCCGCTGGAGACGGGCACCATCAGCGTGGCGCGCGCCGCCGCGCACGTCACTTATCCGGCGCGGTTCCAGCTGGTGGCGGCGATGAACCCCTGCCGCTGCGGCTATCTGGACGACGCCGGCCGCGCCTGCAACAAGGCGCCGCGCTGCGCCATGGATTACCAGGGCCGCATCTCCGGCCCGCTGCTGGACCGCATCGACATCACCATCGAGCTGCCGGAAGTTAAAACCCTGGCGATGCTTTCCACCCCGAAAGGCGAGCCGAGCGCGGCGGTGGCGGCACGCGTGCGGGAGGCGCGGGCGCGGCAGCAATCGCGCTACCGCGCCGCCGGGCTTGCCATCCGCACCAATGCGGAGGCGGACGGCGATATGCTGCACCAGGTGGCCGCGCCCGATGCGCACGGCGTGAAGCTGCTGGAGCAGGCGGTGGAGCGCCTGCGGCTTTCCATGCGCAGCTATACCCGCGTGCTGCGCGTGGCGCGCACGATTGCGGATCTGGAAGGAGCGGAAACGGTGGGCCATATGCATGTCGGCGAGGCGCTTGCGTACCGGCAGCTGCATTATGCGCGCATGAGCGAGGCGGCCTAGAAATGCCTGTAGCCGCTCAAGCTTGCCGGGAGCAATTCGCCGCCTTGCGCGGTATAGACCCGCACGCCTTTTTGCTGCGTGATAATCCCCACCTGCGTCACTCCGGCGGGCGCCTGCGCGTGCGGCGGCAGGGTGAATAACAACTCGTAATCGTCGCCGCCGCACAGCGCGGCCTCCGCCGCCTCTGCGCAGGCGCGCGCCGCCCCGGACAAGGGAAGCCGGTCCGTCCAGATTTCCGCGCCTGCGCCGGATGCGGCGCAGAGATGCCCCAGATCCTGCGCCAGCCCGTCCGAGACATCCATGCAGGCGGTCGCCGCGCCGCGCAATTGCGCGCCCAGGGCAAGGCGCGGTTCCGGCAGCAGGTAGCGCGTCTCCAGGAAATCATTGCGCGGCAATTGATTCCTCAAGCAGCGCAGTCCAAGCGCCGCGTCGCCCAGCGTGCCGGAGACATAGATGCGGTCATCCGCCTGCGCGTCCCGGCGCCGCAGCGCCTCCCCTTTCGGCACCAGCCCCAGCGCGGTGATGGTAACATGCGCGCGCGCGCATGTGGCGGTGGTGTCACCGCCTGCAAGCGCAATGCCAAAACGTCGCTGATCTTCGTGCAAGCCCTCGGCGAAGCGGGCGATCCATGATTCTTCCGTATTG